>NZ_JBSGJD010000081.1:0-35870 GCF_053605405.1 Amycolatopsis sp. NPDC003861 | reverse complement strand
GTGCGCGGGTCGCTTCGGGCCGGGTTGGGTGGGTGTGGCAGCCGGCGGCTGGCGGCTGGCGGGGGTGCGGTGGGCGCGGTGCGCGGGCTGGTCGCTTCGGGCCGGGCTGGTTCGGTGCGGCAGCCGTCGGCCGCGCCGCTGCGGGATTGGCTGGGCAGCGTCGGTCGGCGTGGGCTCGGAACGCGGGCCGGTCGCTTCGGGTCGGGCTGGTTAGGTGCGGCAGCCGTCGGCCGCGTCGGCGCGGGGTCGGCCAGGCAGCGTCGGCCGGTGTGGGCTCGGTGAGCGGGCCGGTCGGTTCGACGCAGCCCGCCCTCCCGGCCGAGCTCAGTGCGCGCCCGCCGATACGCAGAACTCGTTGCCCTCCGGGTCCACCAGGACCGTCCAGGCCAGGCCCGGGACCTCGTGCTCCGCCACCTCCTTCGCGCCCAGCCCCACCAGCCGGGCCACCTCGGCCTTGCGGTCCTCGCAGCCGAAGTCCACGTGGACGCGGTTCTTGCCCGCTCTCGGCTCCGGGACTCGCTGCAGCCCCACCGTCAGGCCGCCCTCCGGTGGGGCCAGCATCAAGAAGTCGCCGTGGTCCTGGGCCACCTTCGTGCCCAGCGCCGCCGTCCAGAACTCCGCCAGGCTCTTCGGGTCGGCGCAGTCGATCGTGATCATGCCCATTTGCATCGCCATGCCCCGAAGCTAGCGGCCACCACCGACAAAACCGGCCGCCGAGTAACCCGTTGGAGTCACGGCGGGGGGATTGACTACCCTGAGCGGGACTTTCACACCCGCCCGGCGCAGGGAGCCCCGCAGTGATCACCAGGACTTCGTCGTTGTTCCTTCGCACGTTGCGCGAGGATCCGGCGGACGCCGAGGTACCGAGCCACCGGCTCCTGGTACGTGCCGGCTATGTCCGCCGGGTCGCTCCGGGCGGGTACTCCTGGCTGCCGCTCGGCCTGCGGGTGCTGCGCCGCATCGAGGCCGTCGTGCGCGAGGAGATGAACGCCATCGGCGCGCAGGAGATCCAGTTCCCCGCGCTGCTGCCGAAGGAGCCCTACGAGGCCACCGGCCGCTGGACCGAGTACGGCGACGGCCTCTTCCGCCTCAAGGACCGCAAAGGCGCCGACTACCTCCTCGGCCCGACGCACGAGGAGCTCTTCGCCCTCACCGTCAAGGGCGAGTACAGCTCGTACCGCGACTACCCGGTCACGCTCTACCAGATCCAGACCAAGTACCGCGACGAAGCGCGCCCCCGGGCCGGCATCCTGCGCGGCCGCGAGTTCGTCATGAAGGACTCCTACTCCTTCGACCTCGACGACGACGGCCTCGCGCGCTCCTACCAGGCCCACCGGGACGCCTACACGAAGCTGTTCGACCGGCTGGGCCTCGAATACGTCGTCGTGAAGGCGACGTCGGGGGCCATGGGCGGCTCGGCGTCCGAGGAGTTCCTCGCGGTCGCCGAGACGGGCGAGGACACCTACGTCCGCAGCACCGAGTCCGGCTACGCGGCGAACGTCGAAGCCGTCGTCACGCCGGTGCCCGCCGCGCAGCCGATCGAGGGCCGGCCCGAGGCGCAGGTGCACCACACGCCGAACACGCCGACCATCGAGACGCTCGTCGACTTCCTCAACAACGCGGGCCTGGGCCGCACGTTCACCGCCGCGGACACGCTGAAGAACGTCATGCTCAAGACGCGTCAGCCGGGCTCGGCCGAGTGGCAGCTCGTCTGCGTCGCCGTCCCGGGCGACCGCGAAGTGGACATGAAGCGCCTCGAAGCGTCGCTGGAGCCGGCCGAGGTCGCGCTGCTCGACGAGGCCGACTTCGCGAAGAACCCGTTCCTCGTCAAGGGCTACATCGGCCCGAAGGCGCTGCAGGACAACGGCGTGCGCTACCTCGCCGACCCGCGGATCGTCCCCGGCACCGCCTGGGTCACCGGGGCCGACAAGGTCGACCACCACGTCGTCGACCTGCTCGCCGGGCGCGACTTCACCCCGGACGGCACCATCGAGGCCGCCGAGGTCCGCGAGGGCGACGCGTCGCCGGACGGGCACGGCACCCTGGTCGCCGCGCGCGGCATCGAGATCGGGCACATCTTCCAGCTGGGCCGCAAGTACACCGACGCCTTCGAGGTCGACGCGCTCGGCCCCGACTCGAAGCCGATCCGGGTCACCATGGGGTCCTACGGCGTCGGCGTCTCGCGGCTGGTCGGCGTGCTCGCCGAGCAGAACCACGACGACCTCGGCCTGATCTGGCCGCGCGTGGTCTCGCCGTTCGACGTGCACATCGTCATCGCGGGCAAGGACGAGGCGGTCGCGGCCGGCGCCGAGAAGATCGCCGCCGAGCTGGACGCGGCCGGCGTCGAGGTCATCCTCGACGACCGCAAGGCCACCCCGGGCGTCAAGTTCGCCGACGCCGAGCTGGTCGGTGTCCCGACCATCCTGGTCGTCGGGCGCGGCCTGGCCAACGGCGTCGTCGAGGTCAAGGACCGGCGTTCCGGCGAGCGCGAGGAGATCGCGGTCGACGCCGTCGTCGAGCACCTGGTCAAGCTCGTCCGGAGCTGAGATGAACCGGCGCTCCGACGATGAGACGCCGGGGTACGAGGACAACGCGGCGCTCCGCGGGTTCGGCGGTTACGAACCCGCGGACGCCCCGCGCGCGCAGCCGAAGCGGATCCGGCCGAAGCTGAAACCGCTGAAGTGGCGGCGGGCGCCGTGGTTCGGCCTGGTGTTCATCGCCCTGGTCGCCGGCGTGCTGAACGCGCTGGGCGTCGGCAAACCGCACCCGGCCTCGTCCTCGCCGTCACCCGCGCCGCTGGTGGTGACACCCTCGCCGCGTGCGGTGGTGCCGGCGGCGGTCGAGGGCTGGCAGTCCGTGGCCGGTCGCGACGGCGCGTACGCCTACGACGTTCCGCCGAGCTGGCAGCCGGCGCCCGACACCCAGCACGGCTGGGCCGGGATCAGGCTGATCACCAGCGCGTTCCCCGGCAAGTGCGGCGGGGGCGCCGGCCTCACCACGGAGCCGCTGGCCGACCTCGATGCGGCAGCCCGCAAGGCGGCGACGGACCTGGCGAACGGCGCGTATGGTGCGGTGCCGGAGATCGGGCCCGGCGCGGACGCGCAGGTTCCCCGGGCCGACGGCACGGCGGTTCCCGCCCGGGTGCTGGTCGCTTCGGTGACCCCGGCGCAGACGGGGGAGTGCGTCGTCCCGCACGCGCAGCTGGCGGTGCTGGCGTTCGGTGGGGATTCGGGGACGTCCGGCGTGCTGGTGGCGTACGGGGAATCGGCGCCCGACGACCTGGTGCGGATCGTGCGGAGCTACCGGTTCGTCCCGGCGGCGGACCGGGCGACGACGACCCCGCCGCCGACGACGACCGTCCGCTAGAGCGGCCGGCTTTCGTACGCCTCGAGGTCCCCGACGATCCAGCCGTGCGTGAATTCGTCTTCCGCGGCGGTCGCGCCGACCACCGAGCGGACGAAGAAGTCCTCCTGGGTCACGTCGAGGTCGTCGTCGAGCATGGCGATCGAGTCCGGCCAGGCGTCGGGGACGTGCTCGGTGAGGATCTGCAACGGGGCGTTGCGGAGGTCGGCGTCGACGCTGGAGCCGGCGATCTCCAGGTCGATCTCGCGGGGGAGTTTCTCGACGACGTCGAGGGCGTCGTCGTCCAGGGCGATGCAGTTGGCCAGGTCGACGTGCTCGAGGGCGTTGAGCGGGGTCAGTTCGCCGATGTCGGTGAGGGAAGAGCAGCCGTTCAGGGCGATGCTGCGCAGGCCGGTCATGGTGCCGATGCCGTGGAGGCTTTCGAGTTCGGAGTCCGGGGCGTCGAGGACTTCGAGGTTGGTGCAGCCGGCGAAGATGCCGAGGTCGGTCAGTGGCCACTCGGGGATGCGGAGCCAGCGCAGCGCGGGCAAGGACAGCTGAACGGTCTCGCTGTTCGACGGCCGGAAGTTTTCGATCTCCAGGATTTCGAGTTCGTCGAGCGAGCTGAGCGCGGCGAGGTTGGTGAGCTCGACCTCTCCTACGGCGCTGATGCGCAGGTCGGTCAGGTTGGGGGTGGCCAGGAAGAAGGCGCAGTCCAGCAGCAAGGGATCGATCGGATTCCAGAACTGCAGGTCGAGGGTCGTGATGCTCTCGTTGCGCGGCAGTGAGCTCAGGTCGGTCG
This sequence comes from Amycolatopsis sp. NPDC003861, assembly GCF_053605405.1. NCBI lineage: Bacteria > Bacillati > Actinomycetota > Actinomycetes > Pseudonocardiales > Pseudonocardiaceae > Amycolatopsis > Amycolatopsis sp. NPDC003861. The sequence continues at coordinate 31,726 of NZ_JBSGJD010000081.1, read as the reverse complement.
GCTCATCGAACAAGATGTCCGCGAAGAGGGTTTGCAGACCGGGCAGGCCCAGAAGATCGGCGAAGTCGGCGACGTAGATGTCGGATTCGATGCTCACCCCGGTCAGCCGTACCGTCGCGTCCAGCCCGTCGGCCATCCACTGCATATCCGGGGAAATCACGTGCACCAGGTAGTCCCGCCCGAGCTGTCCTGTGAACGGAATCCGGGTGGTGTCGAGCAGGTGCACCGCGGTCGGGGCGTGCAGCTCGGTCAGCACCTGCGCCGCGTACTCCGCGGGCGGGAAAAAGGACCACGCCTCGATCAGGCTCTGGGCGAGTGACCGCCGGAGCGTCGCCGGAAGATCGATCAGGACGCCGAGCGCGCGGGTGGTGCCGATCCGGCCCAGCGCCTCGACGCACCGCTCGAGGGCGAGGTCGTCGGCATCGAGCAGGAATCGCTCGATCAGGCCGACACTCGTGTCCCCGCCGGCGACGAGCTTCAGCATCGCGTCGCTGTTGAGCGGCGGGACCAGCGACTCGAGGTACGACTCCAGCCTGCGGGTCACGCTCTCGTCCACCCGCAGGCACGCGTCGACGCAGTTCATCACCAGGCTGTAGGCGTACTCCTGGTCCCCGCCCGAGGCGGTTTCCGCGCGCGAGAGCAGGTTCCCGAGCAAGCCGGCCGCTTCGCCGGGGCGGGCCATCCCGACCGCCAGGGCGATGACTCCACCGTAGGACGGGTCGCCGGACCACTTCAGCAGCGCGCCGAAGTCCCCTTGGTCGCTCATCCAGCGCGCCCCGAGGAACTCCAGGAAGGTCCGGTGGGCGAAGTCGACGACGTCCGTCGCGGGTTCGCGCAGGATGGACCGCTCGACGAGGTCCTGCAGCGCCGCTTCGGCGGTGATGGTGTCCTGGCGGAGCGCCCGGAGCGTCTGCCGGACGTGGCTGAGGGCCTTCTCCTTCGCGATCTCCGACTGGTCGTTGCGGATCAGCCACTGGGCCAGGTCTTCGAGCAGGGCCAGCCGTTCCTCGGGGTCGAGTGGCGAGCCCGCGATACTGCGTTCGGTGTCCCGCCGCCCGGCCAGCATGACGAGCGCCGTTTCGTACAGCTCGAGACGTCGGCGCGGGAGGCTGCTGACGCCCTTTCTCGCGTACGCCAGCGCACACAGCGCCGCGCAGAGCAAGGGTGTGCGGGCCAGGTCGAGCAGGGCCGGACTGGTCAGGATGTGCTCGGCGACGAGCTTTCCTTTGGCGCGGTGGCTTTCCTGCTGTTCCTTCGGCAGGGTGGTGCTCGTCGACAGGTGCCAGTGCCGCACCAGGGCCGAAATCTGGTCCGGCCCCATCGGTTCGAGCTGGGCCATGCTGTACCGCCCCAGCCGGAAACCCGGGTGCCGGAGCGCCGCCGGGCGTCCGCTGATGATGAACACGTTCTCGGGGAAGGCACTCAGCAGTTCGTCGAGCCAGTTCTGCACCGCCGGGCGGCGGGAGACCGGCAGCTCGTCGAGGCCGTCGATCAGCACGATCGCCCGGCCACTGGCCAGCAGGGCCGTGCACCAGCGGGACGGCTTCCGGGCGCTGAGGCTCGGCGCCAGCTCGTCGGTGAGCGACTCGACGTCCGGCAGTGGCTGCTCCACGTAGCGGCGGAGCCACACCATGAGCGGGATCCGGCCTTTCCAGTGCTCCAGCTTCGGCGGCAGCTGGTCGCGAGCGGCGGTCACGGCGATCCACTGCAGCAACGTCGTCTTGCCCGAGCCGGCCTCGCCGATCAGCACCTGGCGCGTGGCCGACGCGAGGACGTTGACCACGTCGTTGCGGCGGCCGCCCGACCACGTGCGGTCGTCGTCCCACTGGCCGCTCGCCGCCGACAACGCCACGAACGCCGGGGTCAGGGCGTACCGCTCCACCGAACGGGCCAGGTCGATGCCGAGGATTTCCAGGTGGTCGAGGCGGTTGCTGATCGCGCGCAGGTAGTCCGTCGTGTAGGCGGCGGCCGAGAGCTGGTCGGCTTCCGTCTCGTCGCGGGCCCGCTGCCGCCGGGGAACGCTGCTGAGAGCCGTTTCCAGCGCCTTCGGCAGGTCCGTCTCACGCTCGAGCGCCCCGGACAACGCTTCGCGGCGCAGGTCCGGGACGCCCAGGTACGCCCCGACCAGGAACGCCGTGACGTCGGACAGGAAGTAGCCCTCGGCCGGGGTGCTCGCGTCGCCGAGGAGTGGCCGGAGGGTCGCCGCTTCGACCGCGTGGGACCTGGCGACCAGCCGGAGGCGGGACGTCACCTGCCGGAAGAACCCGGCATCGTCGATCCCGTAGGCGTCGGCGGCTCGTTCGAGGTGCTCCAGCAGCACCTCCTCGAGGTCCTCCAGGAGCCGCTGTGCCTTCCGCTTCTCCTTCCGATCCCGGCCCAGCGCGAGGACTTCCTCGCGAGAATCCCACCGGTGGAGCCGGAGCAGGGCCGACAGCAGGGCATCGGCGACGTGCTCCGGGGAGTACGTCGTCCGGTCGATCGCGTCGAGCAGCGCGAACGCGAACTCGGCCGCGTGACCCGCGGCGGCCTCCTGCCAGCCGGCCCGATCCGACTCCGCCTTGCCCGACAACAGGTCGCTGATCCCGCGGATGACCCCGACCGCCACCCCGGACCGGGCCGACGCCGCTTTGACGAACCCCAGCCCCTCCTGTTCCGTCGCCACCACCTGGCTGTAGTGGCGTTTGATGACCTCCGCGGTGGGGGCCGAGGCGTCCGCGACCACCTTGCCGCCCGCGGCGATCGGCTCGACGACGACCGCGAAACCGGTCAGCTCGTGCCGCAGGTACCGGGCCGCCTGCACGAGCTCGTAGGACGCCGTGCCGACCTGGCCGCGCGGGACGAACGCGTCGAAGACTTCCTTGCCGTACTCGTAACCGTGCACTTCGGTGGCGAACACGACGTCGCCCAGCGAGACGTCCTTGACGCCGCCCGCCACGCCGACGAACAGCGCGACCTCGGGGGAGAAGTGCTGGAGCGCGCGTTCCGTCGAATAGCTCGCCTCTTCGTTGCCGCGGCCGATTTCCGCGACCGCCACCGTCCAGGCGCCGGAACTCCCGACGAGGTAACGGCTGCCCTGATCGTGCGTCTGCCAGGTTTGGCCCGCCAACCGGTCGGCGACCGCTGCGAACTCGACCGGCAGGGCGGTGAGGACGACCGCCGTCCGGGTCATTCCTTGGAATCCGTGCCGGAAGGTGCGCGCAGGCGGTCCCAGTTCCTGCTGTCGCGCTCGATGGCGCGGTTGAGCTCGCCGTAGATCCGCTCGACGTCCTGCTTCAGTTCCTCCGGCGAAAGGTCCTTGCTCGTGCAGTACCGCAGCTCGCGCGAAATGGACTCGAGGTCGCGGATGGTCTGCGTCCGCAGGATCCACAGTTCGCGGTGGGAGAAGAAGGCATCCGCCGCCGCGAGGACGGTGATCAGCGCGCCCAGCCCGAGCGCGATGTTGGCGAACAGATCGGCGTGGCCGTCGACGTTGCGCAGCCCGAGCAGGACGCTGATCGTCGCGGACAGCAGCACCGTCGACAGCCGCAGCCCGAACGCCTTCCGCTTGTCGCGCTTGCGGCGCTTCGAGTACCGCCGCAGCTGCTGGTCGAGTTCGGAGCGCAGGAAGGCCAGCTCGCCGTTGGGCTCTTCGGACACGACGTCGAATGTAGCACCGGCGCCGAGGGGGTTTTGCCGCTTCCGTTGAGCGCGGGAATTCGGCAGGCTGCGGGGCATGAGTGGGGATGCGGGCAGACGGCTGGGCCGGATCCGGGCCGTCGCGTTCGGGGTGCTGGCCGTCTCGGGGGTGCTGCTCCTTTTCGGACCGCTGCTGGCCAAGGCCTGGAGCTGGCTCGTCGAGCCGCGGGATCCGGACTGGTGGGGCGCCTCCGGCCAGTGGGTCGGCGGCATCGGCACGATCGCGGCCGTCGTGGTCGCGCTGTGGATCGCCATCCGCGACGGCCGGCTCGCGCGGGCCGACCGCCGGGAGCGGGACCTGCGCGAACGGCAGGAGCAGGCCGCGAAGGTCACCGCGTGGATCGAGTACGCCGGCGGCCAGGGCTTCATGGTCGTCTCCAACGCGAACGCCGAAGCGGTCAACCACGTCGTGGTCTCGTTCGACCTCGTGCACAACCTGCCGATGACCGGGTCGACCCTGCACCGCGGGCCGGAGATCGAGGACGACGAATACCTCTACGCCATCCTGCCGCCGGGGAAGTGGCGGATGCCGATCCGCGAGGAGTGGCAGCGCCCGGACATGACGCCCGGGGTGATGCTCGCCTTCACCGACTCGCGGAACGGCCACTGGCTCCGCCTGACCGATGGACGCCTGATCCCGAAGGACCAGAACGTCGTCACCCGGCGCAAGATCCGCTTCCCGCAGCGGATCAGCGTGCCCGAGAGCTACTGACCAGCTTCGCCAGCTGCCGCAGCCGGACGTCCGGCAGGTAGGCCCGGCTCAGCGCCAGCCCGATGCGCGGGAGGTCGGCCTCGTCGCGGAAAGCCAGGTACAGCGGGACGTGCCGCGGCTGGAACTTCGCCTTGAACGCGTGCAGGGAACGGAATCCGTAGTACGGCTCCATCACGCGGCCCAGCGACTCCAGGGCCCGGTCCACCGGCCGCGCCGCGAACCCGTCGCCGCTGCGGGCCAGCGGCGCACCCGACAGCGAGACGAACCGCGCGCCTTCGTCGCGGAAGGCCAGGCACGCCGAGGCGATGAGGAACTCCATCACCGGGCGGAAGCCGTGGGCACTGCGGCGCATGACGTCCAGCGTCCAGCCGCCGATCCGGCCCGCACCGGTGTGGACCGGCAGCCACGACGTCACGCCGTGGACCGTGCCCTCCGCGTCGACCGCCAGGCCGACCCGGGTCGCCGGGTCCATCGCCTCGTCGAGGCCGCCGAGGGTGAAGCCCATCTCCGGCATGGCCTTGCCGGACATCCACTCCTCCGACAGCGCCCGGACCTGGGCCAGGATCGGCTCGGGCTGGTCGGCCAGGCGGACCAGCCGGAACTCGATGTCCTGCTTGGCCGCCTTGTTCAGCGCCGAGCGGACGTCCTGCCACGCCTTGCCTCGGAACTCGAGGCCGTCGAGGTCGAGCACGTTGTCCTCGGCCACCTGGACGTGCTGCCAGCCCAGGTCGCGCGTCGCCGCGACGGTGGCTTCCGTCGCCGAGAACACGCACGGCACCAGCCCGGAGTTCTCGCACATCGCCGCGAATTCGGTGACCGTGGCGGCCGCCGTGCCGTCCGGCGCGATCGGGTCGCCCAGCGCCACCGCGACCCCCGCGTGGCGGCGGTAGGCGAGGTAGGACAGGCCGTCCTCGCGGACGAAGTAGGTGTTGCGCGGCCAGGTCGTCATCCACGACAGCGTGCTGCCGCCGTGGCGCCCCAGCAGGTTGCGGGCCAGTGCCGGCCCCGGGCCCTGCGCGTGCCGCCGCAGCCGGCGCCGCGAAGGCACCCGGAAGGCGTGGCGGGCCGCGATCAGGACGGCCAGCTCGACCGTCCACAAGAGATTGTCCACGAAGAACAGCGGCAGGCCCGTGACGTCGTAGTCGCTGCCGAAGATGTCGGCCACTCCGAGCAGCGTCGCGACGGCCAGCCCCTGCACCGTGACGAACGCCGACAGCCCCACCGCCCAGCGCCACGCGACGCGGCTGCCCTTGCGCAGCCCGTTGAGCATCGGCACCACCACCAGCACCAGGATGCCGAGCTCCGGCGCCGACAGCGAAACGCCGTCGTCGGACCCGAACGGGCCGTCGCCGGGCACCAGGAACATCACGATCTCGGCGATGGTGAGCAGCAGCAGGCCGGCCACGGCCAGCACCCGCCACTCCCGCAGGTTCGGGGCCGCCTGGGCGCCGATCCGGCGGGTGCCGACCAGGCGCTTGCCGAGCGGAAGGGCCAGCAGCAGCGCGAAGAAGTGCACGAGGTCGGCCAGCGTGCCGACGTAGACGATCGCGACCCCGGCGTACACGCACAGCCCGGCCCGCAGCCGCAGCGCCCACGGCGGCCGCAGCGTCGCGCTGGCGATGGCCACCGCGGCGAGCGCGCCGCCGGAGAAGCCGACGTCGAGGCTGCCCGCGACCCGCTCGGCCCACAGCCAGCCGGAGTTGCGGGACAGCGCGAGGAACTGGGTCGCGGCGAGCACCGCGACGAGCTGGCCGCCGATGGTCACCGCCATCGCGCGCCGCGTCCCCAGCTTCCACTCGGCGAAGCCGGCGAAGAGCGCGAAGCTGCCGACCATCGGGAGGTAATACCAAGGGATGACGGCGAAGAACGGCCCGGTGAGCATCGTCCACCACCGGCCCGCCTCCAGCGACGGCAGCCCGTAGGCGACGAACGGGTAGACCGCGCGGTCTTCGGCGGCGTTCCACAACGCCCCGGTCGCGACGGCCAGCACCAGCATCGCGAGCGTGACACCGCTGGTGAACGGCAGTCGCTGTCTCAACACCGCAACCGTGCTCCGGATGCGGCCCCCTCCGGCGGTTCCGGCCGCCGCCCCTGCGTCAGTCATGGGGAGAAGTCTGTCGAGTTCCCGCCACCGCCAACATCGGGCAAGGGAACGAGATTTCCCCTAGGGGTGTCGTCCTTTCGGCTGAGGGATGTCCCCCTCTGCAGGACGACGTCAGCCGAGGACGGCGCGCCGGACCGCGTCGGTGTCGGTCAGGTCGGGCAGCACCGTGTGGGCGCCCTCGGCCTGCAGTTCTTCGGCGGAGTAGTGCCCGGTGGCCACCGCGACGGAGACCGCGCCGTTGGCCACCGCGGCCCGGACGTCGTTCGGCGTGTCGCCGATGACGACCACCGCGCCGGCGTCGAATTCCGTGCCGTGCTTGGCCGCCGCCAGCGCCATCGCGTGCGGGACCAGGTCCGGGCGGTGCACCGAGAGCGTGCCGTAGCCGCCGATCTCGAGGTCGAGGTGCTCGTCCAGGCCGAACGGGGCGAGCTTGTGCCGGGAGATCTCCGGCAGGTTGCCGGTGACGAGCGTCTGGACGACGTCGCCGCCGGCGGCGAACGCGGTCAGCGCCTCGGCCGCGCCGGGCAGCGCGCGGGCCGTTTCCGCGAAGGTGTGCCGGTGGCGTTCGGACTCCGCCACCAGGGCCTTGAACAGCGCCTGGATCGTCTCCTCCGCGGCCTCGAAGCCGTTCGCGGTGAGCAGGTCGGTCGTCGTCGCCCGTTCCGTGCGGCCGCCGAACACCGGGTGCACGCGCAGGGTCGCGCCGGTCGCCGCGGTGAACGCGGTCCCGTACCAGGCCGCGCCCAGTTCGGAGAAGTCCACGAGCGTGTGGTCGATGTCCCAGAGCACCAGCCGCTTCTTCTCCATCCATGCCCCCGCCGCCACCCTCAACGGAGGCGCTTCGCGCCCATTCTTTCCCATGGGTCCGAGGCTACCGGGACCGCTATTCAACGCGCGTTGACTTTCGGGTGGCGAGGTCGTACCTTGAGGCGTAATTCAACGAGTGACGAATAAGTGGAGGCAGTGATGACCCGTCCCGCAGGGGCGCTCGCCCTGGTCGCCGCCCTGGCCGGCGCGCTGGTGGCGGTGGTGCTCGGATTCCTCACCTTCGGCGCGCAGGCCACCGTCGCGCCCGACGGCGTCCCGGTCGCCGTCGCCGCACCGCCGGAGATCGCGCAGCGCATCGCCGCCCACGGCGGCGGCCAGCTCGCCTGGACCGTCGCGACCCCGGCCGAAGCGCGGCAGCTGCTGGAGGACAAGAAGGTCTACGGCGTGCTCGAGCTCGGGCCGGGACCGTCCGCGACCGTCGTGACGTCGGGCGCGGTCAACCCGGCCGGCACCCAGGTCGCGCAGCAGGCGCTGACCGGCGCCGCGACCGCGCTGGCCGGCCCGCCGAAGCAGGAGGTCCTGCACCCGGCCGGGCTCGCGGGCCGGGTCGCGCCGCTGGCCGCGAGCGCGCTGGCGTGGATCGGCGCGCTCATCGCGGGTCTCGCGCTGACGCAGCTCGCGAAGCGGACCGGCCGGAGCGTCGGGGCCGGCGCCCGGGTCCTCCAGGTCGTCGGCGCGGGTGTGCTGATCACGGCGGTCGTGGCCGGGTTCTTCGCGCTGTGGGACGCGACGCTGCCGCTGACCGCGGGCGTCCTCGGCTTCGTCTTCCTGGCCGCGACGGCGTTCGCGGCCCTGCAGGCCGGGCTGCTGCGCCTGCTGGGCCTGCGCGCGATGGCCGTCCTCGCGCCGCTGTACCTGGTCGCGCCCGCGGTGGCCGGGCAGGTGCCGGAGCTGCTGAACCCGGCCTACCGTGCGCTGCTGTGGTCGTGGACGCCGTTCCGGTTCTCCACCGAAGGCCTGCGCAGCCTGCTGCAGGGCGTCCCGGGCGCGCCCGACGTGACGACCGCGCTGTGGGTGCTCGGTGCCCTGCTGGCCGCGGGCCTGCTGGTGACGCTGTGGCCGGCCCGCTCCGCCCGCTCAGCCGGCGAGGAGGCTGAACCGCACCTTGCGGACGGGGTTGTCGAGGTTGGTGTCCACTAGGCAGATCGACTGCCAGGTGCCCAGCGCGAGGACCCCGCCGAGCACCGGGATCGTCGCGTAGGGCGGCACCAGCGCCGGGAGCACGTGGTCACGGCCGTGACCCGGGCTCCCGTGCCGGTGCCGCCAGCGGCCGTCGCGGGGCAGCAGCTCGTCGAGCGCGGCCAGCAGGTCCTCGTCGCTGCCGGCGCCGGTTTCCAGGACGGCCAGCCCGGCGGTGGCGTGCGGGACCCAGACGTGCAGCAGCCCGTCGGTCGCGTCGGCGTCGCGCAGGAACGCCTCGGCTTCGTGGGTGAGGTCGTGGACGACGGCTTCGGCGCCGGTGCGGACCTCGATCTCGGTGGAATACATGCGGCCCAGCCTAGGGAGCGACGGGCTCCTTCGCGGGGTGGCCGGTGCGGGTGAACGCGAACGCCGTCAGGGCCGCCAGGAGCACCGCGCCGGCGAGGTAGGGGACGACCGGGTCGATCTCGTACAGGCCGGTGCCCAGCAGCGGCCCGCCCATGAACGCCAGCGCGCTGCTCGACCCCATCAGCCCGGCGACCGCGCCCTGCTCCTCCCGGGTGGCCAGCAGGGTCGGCGCCGACATGAACCCCGGCGTCGCGAACCCCATCCCCGCACCGAGCACGCCCACGCCGGCGCCGAGCAGGAGCCCGTCCGAGCCGGTGGCCACCACGAGCATCCCGGCGGTCATGACGACCGCACCCACCCGGATCAGCCGCAGCGGCGTCCAGTCCAGCCGCGGGACGGCGAGCACCTGGACCAGGATGATCATCCCCGCCCCGGCCAGCATGACCAGGCTCGTCACCCGCCCGGTGTCCTGCGCGGCCAGGTGCAGGCGGTCCTGCACCAGGAAGCCGATGGTCATCAGGACGATCGCCAGCGCGAGGTAGAGGCCGAAGCCGAGGGTCAGGAACGGCCACAGGCGCTTGTCGAACGGGCTGACCTTCACCGTCTCCGGGCGCGTGACGCGCTTCGGGGGCTTCGGCAGCGCGAAGGTGATCACGACGGCGATCGCGGCGAGGACGACCGGCGCGGCGTAGACCGGGACGAGCAGGTTCCCGGTGAGGCTCAGCAGCCCGCCCAGCGCGGGCCCGACGGCGAGCGCGAGGCCCTGGGCCGCACCGAAGACCGCCATGCCTCGCACCCGGGCGGCCGGGCCGTCGGTGACGTCGGCGATGTAGGACTGCGCTGTCACCGGCGTCGCGGCCCAGGCCAGCCCGAACGCGACGCCGCGGGTGAGCAGGACGGCCGTGAACAGCACCGGCACGGCGAGCGCCTTCGCCAGGCCGAGCTGGGCGACGAAGGCGAAGCCGAGCAGGCTCGCCATCGCGCCCAGCAGCGAAAGCAGCAGGACCGGCCGGTGTCCCCAGCGCGCGGTCCGGCGGCCCCAGAACGGGCTGGCCAACACGACACCGGCCCCGCCGATCGCCCACACCGAGCCGAGCGCGAACTCGCTGAACCCGAATTCGCGGGCCAGCGGCGGCAGGAGCGGGTTGAGCATCTGCTGGCCGGCCATCAGGCCGAAGACCGCCAGGCACACCACCAGCACGGGTCGTCTTTCCGTGGTCATGATCGTTCCCCAGTTCCGTCCGATGACTTTTCGAACATGTTCCGAAAGTAGCACGGCGGGCATGATGGGGGAATGCCACGACCCGCCGGCCGCATGGGACGGCCGCCGACGACGTCCCGCGAGCAGATCCTCGAAGCGGCGCGGGTGATCCTCGACCGCGACGGCGGGGAGAAGCTGACGATCCGCCGGCTCGCCGCGGAGCTCGGCGTCGGCGCGACGACGCTGTACCACCACGTGCGCGACAAGGACGACCTGCTGATCAAGCTGCTCGAGCACTACGCCGGCCGGCTGCCGCGGCCGGCCCTGCCGGACGACCCGCGCGACCGCATCGTCGCCGCGGCGACCGTGATGCACGACGCGCTGGCCGCCTGGCCGCAGGTCGTGGAGGTGCTGACGGCCGACGACCTGCTGGGCGAGCCGGCGCTGTGGATGGTCGAGGGCATCGTCGGTGGGGCGCTCGGCTGCGGCTGCGCGCCGGAGCGGGCCGTCGAGCTGTACCGGAACATCTGGTACTACACGGTGGGCGAGATCCTCGTCCGCGCTCGCGCCGGCCGGCGGGCCGCCGAGGGCCGGCCTCGCTACCGCGATGCGGTGTTCGCGAACCTCGACGAGGCCCGGTTCCCCGGCCTGGCCGGCATCGGGGAACGCTGGCCGGAGCTGGCCGCGCGCGACACCTACCGGGCCGGGCTGCGCGCCTTTGTCGACGGGCTGCTCGCTCAGGAATCCAAGTAGCGCAACACCGCGAGCACCCGGCGGTTGTCCCCTTCGGACGGTGGCAGGCCGAGCTTGCCGAAGATCGACGTCACGTACTTCTCCACCGAACCGGGGGAGAGGAACAGCTCCGCCGCGATCGCGGAGTTCGACCGGCCTTCCGCCATCAGGCCCAGCACCTCGCGTTCGCGCGGGGTGAGGCCGCCGAGCGCGTCGGTCTGGCGCGTCGCCGAGAACAGCTGGCTGACGACCTCGGGGTCGAGGACCGTTTCGCCGTCCGCGACCCGGCGCAGCGCATCGAGGAAGTCCGACACCTCCGCGACGCGATCCTTGAGCAGGTAGCCGACGCCGCCCGCGCGGTCGGCCAGCAGCTGGGCCGCGTACTTCGTCTCGACGTACTGGGAGAACAGCAGGATCGCGCAGCCGGGGAACTCGCGGCGCAGCGCGATCGCCGCCCGCAGGCCCTCGTCGGTGTGCGTCGGCGGCATCCTGATGTCCACAATGGATACGTCGGGAGTGTGGCCGTTGACCGCTTCGCGCAGGGCTTCGGCGTCCTTCACCGCGGCGACGACCTCGTGGCCGCGGAAGGTGAGCAGCTCGACGAGACCCTGGCGCAGGATGGTGGAGTCCTCCGCGATGACGATCCGCATGCCGCGACCCTAGCGGGGCAGCGGCACCCGCGCGGACACTTCGGTCGGACCGCCGGCCGGGCTGGTGACGGTCAGTTCGCCGTCGACCGTCCGCAGCCGCTCGGCGACGCCGGCCAGCCCGCCGCCCGGCACGATCCGGGCGCCGCCGGGGCCGGTGTCGCGCACCCGCAGTAGCAGCACGTCCGGGGTTTCGGTGACTTCGACGAGCGTCATCCCGCCGTGTTTCGCGGCGTTGGTGAGCAGTTCGGCGGCGCTGAAGTAGACGATCGTCTCCAGCGACGGCGGTGGGCGGCGTGGGAGGTCGACGGCGACCTGTGCGTCGATCCCGGAGGTGGCGACGAGCGTGGCGAGGGCGACGTCGAGGCCCGCGTCCAGGGCGGCCGGGTGGATGCCGCGGGCGAGGTCGCGCAGTTCGGTGAGGGCCTGCTTGGCGTTGGCGTGCGCGGCGGTGACCAGCTGCTTGACCTGCGGGAGGTCGACGTCGGCCAGTTCGTCCTTGGCCAGGCCGAGCTTCATGGCCAGCGCGACGAGCTGGGCCTGCGCGCCATCGTGCAGATCGCGTTCGATGCGCCGCAGCCGCAGGGCGGCGTCCTCGACGGCGGTCGCGCGGCTCGCTTCGAGGTCGCGGACGCGGGCGGACAGGTCGCGCTCGCCGAGCAGCCCGACGACCAGCAGCCTGTCGAGCGCGACGAAGGCGTGCGTCACCCGCGGCAGCGCGATCAGCACGAGCAGGCCGGACGCCGACCAGGCCAGCGCACCCGCCCAGTGCTCGGCGCGGATGTCGAAGACGGGCAGCTGCCGTTCGCCCATCGGGAACCAGAAGAAGCAGTAGGTGGTGGCGGCGAAGCTGTAGAGGGTCGCGGTGAGGACGCTGGCGAGCCCGACGAGGGTCAGCGGCAGCCGCAGCAGCAGGTAGCCGATGGCCCGCCAGCCCGCGGGATCGCCGACGCGCGCCTTCACCCAGCTCCACAGCCCGGGTTTGAGCTCGGGCCGCCGTGGGGCGGGGACGCTGACACCGAGCAGGGCCTTCGCGAGCCTCCGGTGGGCGGCCCCGATGCCCCGGGCGTAGAAGACGGCCCCGGCGAGGACGAGGAACCCGAGCAGGACGGGGGTGAGCCAGAGGCCGACCGCGAGCACGACGAGGAAGGTGAGCAGGGCGAAGACGGTGAGCGGGGCGGCGAGCCAGAGCCAGAGGTACTCGGCCCGGAAGTCCCGCGTGGCCAGGGGGCCGAAGACGCGGCGCAGCGGGTGGGGTGGGTCGAGGGTGGTCACGGGATCCAGTGTTGCCCGCGGTCGGCGGGGTTGCCCATGGGGTTTTCCCCCGGCTTCGTTACGGAACTCCGCAGGGTGCCGGCGAACGGGGACCTGGTCGTCTGCGCTGTCGGAAGGCGGCGAAGCGGGTCGAGGCTCCGAGCTGGATCCTGTTCGCCGGGCCGGCGTACTTGCTGCTGGTCGACCGGCGGATTCCGGTCGGTGCGGCACGTGAAGGCGGTGCCGGTCCTGGACGCCGGCCTTGGCGGCGCTCGGCGAAGCGGGCCGGCGGCACCACGGGTACTTCGAGTTCGCCGATCTCGGGTCCGTCGCTGCCTCACCCTCGCGGGCGGCGGCATTTTCGCACTGGCCCGCCGGGGCGCCCCCCGGTTTTCACTCTACCGGCGACCACCGACAATTCCGTCCCGCCGGAAATGTGAACGGCCTCCCCGAACCACGAGGAGGCCGTTCACGAAACTTGCGTCACGGCGTGTCCGGGTCGTCCTCCCGGGCTCGCTGGGCCGCCTCGCGCATCTCGATCACGTCCGTGAGCCACTCACCCGTCTCGCGGGCGACGTCGCGGATCGCTCCCGTGATGATCGACGCTATGTTGCCGACGTGCGTCGCCGCTGATTCGGTGATCACCTGCAGGGTGTCCTTCTCTCGTTCGAACTGGCCCACCATGTCACCCTCACGCTGCTCGGAGCTGCCGGTCGGGTTCCACGGTAGCCGGGGACTGCGGGGCGGGCAGGGCCAGCTTCACGATCTTCTTCGCCACTGACCAGAGCTGCCGGCGCAGCGGGCCCGTGTGGTACGGCAGCCCGTACTTCTCGCAGATCGCGCGCACTTCGCCGGCGATCTGCGGGTAGCGGCGCGCCGGGATGTCCGGGAACAGGTGGTGCTCGATCTGGTGGGACAGGTTGCCGCTGAGGATGTGGAACAGCGGCCCGCCCGTGATGTTCGCCGAACCCAGGATCTGGCGCAGGTACCACTGGCCGCGCGATTCCGAAGCGGTTTCCTCTTCGGTGAAGCTTTCGACGTCCGCCGGGAAGTGGCCGCAGAAGATGATCGCGAACGCCCACAGGTTGCGGGTCAGGTTCGCCGTCGCGTTGCCGAGGAACGTCAGCGGCGCCAGCGGTCCCGTCAGCAACGGGAACAGCACGTAGTCCTTGCCGATCTGCCGCGACGCCTTCCGCACGATCTTCCGCAGCACCGGCACGTTGTCCGCCCAGGTCCGCGTGCCCTTGACGACGTTCTCGACCTCGAGGTCGTGCAGCATCACGCCCCACTGGAAGAAGATCGCCAGCAGCGTCGCGTACACCGGGTTGCCCAGGTAGTACGGGTGCCACTTCTGGGCGGTGTCCATCCGCAGGATGCCGTAGCCGACGTCGCGGTCCTTGTCGACGATGTTCGTGTACGTGTGGTGGATGTAGTTGTGCGAGTGCCGCCAGTTCTCCGCCGGCGCCACCGTGTCCCACTCGAACCGCTGCGAGCTCAGCGCCGGGTCGCGCGTCCAGTCGTACTGGCCGTGCATGACGTTGTGGCCGATCTCCATGTTGTCGAGGATCTTCGCCAGCGACAGCGCGCCGACGCCGGCCAGCCACGCCGGCGGGAAGAACCCGGCGAACAGCAGCGCCCGCCCGGCGACCTCCAGGCCGCGCTGGGTCTTGATGACGTTGTGGATGTAGTCGACGTCCTCCTGGCCGAGGTCGTCGACGATCCGCTGCCGCAGCGCGTCGAGCTCGCGGCCGAACTCCTCGACCTGTGCCGGGGTCAGGCGGTCCTGCAGACCGGTCATGACAATCTCCTCTAAGCGTCGATCTCGACGTCCCCGACCGGGACGGAGATGCAGAGCTGGATTTCTTCGTCTTCGTCGCCGGAAACCTCGCCGGTGCGCGCGTTGCGGACGCGCCCGGCCGTCTTCAGCTGGGTGCAGGAGAAGCAGATGCCCATCCGGCAGCCGTGCTCCGGCGTCAGACCGGCTTCCTCGGCCTGCTCCAGCAACGGCTTCCCCGAGTTGGCGCATTCGCGGCCGCTGCGGCGGAACCGCACCCGGCCCTCGGCGTCCGCGGTGTCGAACGTCAACGCCGGCGGCGTGAACTCTTCGGTGTGCACGCGTTCACCGAGCTCCGCGCGCACGGCGTCCATGAGCGGCTTCGGGCCGCAGACGAACGTCTCCGCGTCGCGGAACCGCGGCTCGATGTGCTCGACCGAGAAGAACCCGGTCAGGTCGCCGCCCTTCGAGTGCGTGTAGGCGTGCACGACCCGCAGTCCCGGGTGCCGGACGGCGAGTTCGGCCAGTTCGGTGCGGTACAGCGCGTCGGCCGGGCCGTTCGAGTACTGCACGAACACGATCTCGCCGGGGTGACCTTCGTCGACCAGGGTGCGCGCCATCGCGAGCACCGGCGTGATCCCGCTGCCGCCCGCGATCAGCAGCACGCGGTCCGGCCGGGTGGCCGGCAGCGTGAAGCCGCCGTCCGGAGTGGACAGGTTGACGACCGAGCCGAGACCGATCGCCCGGTTCAGGTGCCCGGAGACCAGGCCCTGCTCCTTGACCGTGAACTCCAGCTCGCCGTCGTACTGCGAACCGGACGGCGAATAGCAGCGCGTGCGCCGGACGCCGTCGATCTCCACCTGCACGCGAACGTATTGGCCGGCGGTGAACCCGGGCCACGCGCGGCTCGGCCGGACGGTGAGGGTGACGCTGTCCGGCGTCTGCTTGCGCACCGCCGTGACCAGCCCGCGGATCTCGCGGCGGACCAGCATCGGGTCGACGAGCTCCAGGTACCGGTCCATCCCGTGCGGCGTCAGCAGCGCCTCGGCCAGCGAGGCGAGGCCGCGCACCCGCCGGGGGATGAGCGCCGTCATCTCCGAACCTCCTCGGTTACAGTGAACGACTGTGCACTCAATAGTGCACTGCAAGAGTGGACGCCCTGTCAACGCGAGACGCGAAGGATGTGACGTGAGCAACGCGGTGGACACCCGTACGCTGGAACCCGTGTCCGAACCACTGACGCCGGTGAGCCGCCAGGAGCGCAAACTGCGCACCCGCCAGGCGTTGCTGGACACCGCCCTCGAGCTGCTGGCCGACCGCCCGTTCGCCACGCTGTCCCTGCGCGAGGTCGCGAAGGGCGCCGGCATCGTCCCGACGGCCTTCTACCGGCACTTCGCCACGATGGAGGACCTCGGCGTCGCGCTCGTCGAGGAGGCGACGCGCACGCTGCGCGGCATGATGCGCTCCGCCCGCACCGATCCGGACACCTACCAGGGGATGATCAGCGCCTCGGTGGCCACGGTGCACCAATTCGTCCGGGCGAACGAGGACCATTTCCGGTTCCTCACCCGCGAGCGGTACGCCGGCGGCCCGCTCGCGCAGGCGATCGGCGTCGAACTGCGGATGTTCTCCGGCGACCTCGCGATCGACCTCGCGCGGTTCGCGCCGCTGCGGTCGTGGAGCACCGAAGACCTGCACATGCTGGCCGACTTGATCGTTTCCGTGATGCTGACGACCATTGTCGAACTGCTGGAAGCCCGCCCCGGTGAAGACGCGAAAATCACCGGAACGGCGGAAAAACGGCTGCGCCTGGTCCTGCTGGGCGTCCCGCACTGGAAAACGACCTGAACGGTTCCCGCACGACACTCGTATTTCCCGGCACAACCGGCGGACTTGCGACCCAGGTCACTGGGGACTGTCGGTCCGGCGTGGTACAACCCTCGGATCGTGCCTCGCCGATGAGGAGGTCGTGTGACGGACAGCGAACAGAGTCAGCAGCTCACCGTGGGTGTGGTGGCCGAATCACGCCCCGGGGAGCGGCGGGTGGCGATGGTGCCCAAGCTCGTCGGGCGGCTGGCGCAGCGCGGGCTGCGCGTCGTCGTCGAGCCGGGCGCCGGATCCGGCGCGCACCTGAGTGACGATGCGTACACCCAGGCCGGCGCCGAACTCGGCGACGCCTGGGGCGCGCCGATCGTCGTGAAGGTCAACCCGCCTTCGCCGGGGGAAGTCGCGAAACTGAGCCGGGGCGCCGTGCTCGTCGGTTTCCTCGATCCGCGCGGCAACCCGGAAGGGCTCGCGAAGCTCGAAGAAGCGGGGTTGCGCGCCTTCGCGATGGAGGCGGTCCCGCGGATCTCGCGGGCGCAGGCGATGGACGCGCTGTCGTCGCAGGCCAGCATCGGCGGTTACCGCGCGGTGCTGCTCGCCGCGCAGAAACTCCCGCGGTTCTTCCCGATGCTCACCACCGCGGCCGGCACCGTCCCGCCGGCCAAGGTGCTCGTCCTCGGCGCCGGCGTCGCCGGCCTGCAGGCGCTCGCCACGGCGAAGCGGCTCGGCGCGCAGACCACCGGCTACGACGTCCGGCCCGAGGTCGCCGAGCAGGTCAAGTCGCTCGGCGCGCAGTTCCTCGACCTCGGCATCGAGGCCGTCGGCGAAGGCGGGTACGCCCGCGAGCTGACGCCGGAAGAGCGCGAGGAGCAGCAGCGGCGGCTCACCGAGGCCATCACGAAGTTCGACGTCGTGATCACCACCGCGCTGGTGCCGGGCCGCAAGGCGCCGACCCTGGTCACCGCGGACGCCGTCAAGGGCATGCCCGCCGGGTCCGTCGTGGTCGACCTCGCGGGCGAGACCGGCGGCAACTGCGAGCTGACCAAGCCGGGCGAGGACGTCGTGGAGCACGACGTCACCATCTCCTCCCCGCTGAACCTGCCCGCCGAAATGCCTTCGCACGCCAGCGAGCTCTACGCGCGCAACGTCGTCGAGCTGCTGGAGCTGCTCGTGACGAAGGAAGGCGCGCTGGAGCTGAACTTCGAAGACGAGATCGTCGCCGGTGCCTGCGTGGCCGGGCGCGAAGGGAGCGCGTCGTGAGCCCACTGGTGCAGAACCTGGCGGTGCTCGTGCTCGCCGGGTTCGTCGGCTTCGCCGTCATCTCGAAGGTGCCCAACACCCTGCACACCCCGCTGATGTCGGGCACCAACGCCATCCACGGCATCGTGCTGCTGGGCGGCCTGGTCGTGCTCGGCCTCGGCGTCGACGGCGTGTTCAACAAGATCCTGCTGGTCATCGCGATCGCCTTCGGCACGATCAACGTCGTCGGCGGGTTCCTCGTCACCGACCGGATGCTGTCGATGTTCAAGGCGAAGAAGCCCGTGCCCGGTGAGGAGGAGGAGAAGTGACCGACTTCATCGCGATCCTCTACATCATCGCGTTCGCCCTCTTCATCTACGGCCTGATGGGCCTCACCGGCCCGCGCACCGCCGTCCGCGGCAACTGGATCGCCGCGGTCGGCATGGGCATCGCCGTCGTCGCCACCCTGCTCACCCCGGGGATGGGCAACTGGGTGCTGATCGCGCTCGGCGTCGGGATCGGCGTCGTCGTCGGCGTGCCGTCGGCGCGCAAGGTCAAGATGACCGCGATGCCGCAGATGGTGGCGCTGTTCAACGGCGTCGGCGGCGGCGCGGTCGCGCTCATCGCGTGGGTCGAGTTCAACTCCACCGACGGGTACGCGCACGAACCGGCGTACATCGCGATCGCCTCGCTGTTCGCCGCCATCATCGGCTCGATCTCCTTCTGGGGCTCGAACGTCGCGTTCGGCAAGCTCCAGGAGCTGATCAGCGGCCGCCCGATCACCCTCGGCAAGCTCCAGCAGCCGGTCAACCTGCTGCTCCTGGCGATCGCGGTCGTCTGCGCGGTGCTCATCATCACCGGGAACGACAGCGAGCTGCTGATCATCGGGCTGCTGGTGGCGGCGGGCATCCTCGGCCTCACCGTCGTGCTGCCGATCGGCGGCGCGGACATGCCGGTGGTGATCTCGCTGCTCAACGCGTTCACCGGGCTGTCGGCCGCGGCGATGGGCCTGGCGCTGGACAACACGGCGCTGATCGTGGCGGGCATGATCGTCGGCGCGTCCGGCTCGATCCTGACGAACCTGATGGCCAAGGCGATGAACCGGTCCATCCCGGCGATCGTCGCGGGCGGCTTCGGCGGCGGCCCGGCGGTCGCGGCCGGCGGCGGCGCGAAGGAAGCCCGTCCGGTGCGCTCGACCAGCGCGGCCGACACCGCGATCCAGATGGCCTACGCCAGCAAGGTCGTCGTGGTGCCCGGCTACGGCATGGCCGTGGCGCAGGCGCAGCACACCGTCCGCGAGATGGCGAAGCTGCTGGAGAAGAAGGGCATCACGGTCGCGTACGCGATCCACCCGGTGGCCGGCCGGATGCCGGGGCACATGAACGTGCTGCTCGCCGAGGCCGACGTGCCGTACGAGCAGCTCAAGGAGATGGACGAAATCAACTCCGAGTTCGCCCAGACCGACGTCGCGCTGGTGATCGGCGCGAACGACGTCACGAACCCGGCCGCGCAGACCGACCCGAGCTCGCCGATCTACGGGATGCCGATCCTCAAGGTCAACGAGAGCCGGTCCGTGATCGTCTTGAAACGCGGGATGAGCTCGGGCTTCGCCGGGATCGACAACGACCTGTTCTACGATCCGAAGACCAGCATGCTCTTCGGGGACGCCAAGTCGTCGGTGGGCGAGATCGTGGAGGAACTCAAGGCGCTATGACGACCGGGTCGGATGTTCGTGCGGCGTTCACGGATCCGGCCGAGAATCTCGCTTTCGACGAAGCGCTCCTCCGGGTTGCGCCCGAGTCACCGGTGCTGTGGCTCTGGCGCAACCCGGTTTGCGTCGTGGTGGGGCGCGGGCAGCGGATCGCCCGCGAAGTGCGTGTCGACGAGTGCGTCCGCGACGGCGTCCCGGTGCTGCGGCGGGCCAGCGGCGGCGGCACCGTGTTCCACGATCCGGGCAACCTGAACGTCACGTTGGTCCTGCCCGGCCCGGCGGACCGGCCCCTGGAGGCGCTCGGCCAGGTGATGAGCGCCGCCGTCGACCAGCTCGGGCTGGTGCCGCGGATCGGCGACCGCGGGCTGTTCATCGGCGACGCAAAGCTGTGCGGGTTCGCGGTGTTCCGCACGAAGACCGGCCTGCTGGCCCACTCGACGCTGCTGGTCGAGACGGCGGCCGGGCTCGTCGGCCGCTACCTGACCAGCGCGCCGCCGGACCCGCGGCCGCTCGACTCGCACCGCAGCCCGGTGGCGTCGCTGGCCGAGCACGGCCTGCGGCCCGGGTTCCCGGCGGTCGAGGCGGCGGTGCGGGCGGCGGCGTCGCAGCTGCTCGGGACGTTCGTGCCCCGCCCGCCGTCGGCGGCCGAGCTGGCGCGGCAGCGGGCGCTGCTGCACACCCGCTACCGCTACCCGTCCTGGCACGCCGACGGCGCCCAGCGCGTGGCCTGAGCCGTCTACTGTGGACTTACTCGGCCGCCGAGAACATGACGGTCGGCACCTTGCGGCCGGTGGCCTTCGGCTCCGCGGCCTTCCTGGTGCGCGCGGGTTCGGCCTTCTTCTCCGGGGCGGCCTTCGGCTTGGTGGACTTCGGTTTCGGGGTGGTTCTCTCGGCTTCGGTCCTCTTCGCGCCGGGGACGGCCCGGGGCCGGTTCTTGCGGCCTCCCGTGCGGCGCCCGGCGTCGGCGTAGCGCTGCAGGAGTTCGCGCAGCGCTTCGGCGTTGGCGAAGGAGAGGTCGATGTCGTAGTCGATGCCGTCCAGGCCGAACCCGACGGTCTCCGCCGCGGGCTCGCCGGTCAGATCATCCAGCACCTGCACAGCCGTGTTCCTGGCCACGACAAACCTCCCGTGCTCGAACTCGTGTGTTCGCGCGCACCGGGCCCGACGGCATCCGGTGCCGCCGACAACTTGCAGCTTCCTGACGGAGGATAGCCGCTGGCTTGCGTGATCCCGCGTAGTGGTGTGACCTGAACCCATGCCTGGAGAGACTTTTGACGTAGTGGTGATCGGCGCGGGTCCGGTGGGGGAGGTGGCCGCGGAACGGGCGGCTCGCGGAGGCCTGAAGGTCGCCCTCGTCGAGCACGAACGCTTCGGTGGCGAGTGCTCCTACTGGGCCTGCATCCCGAGCAAGGCGTTGCTGCGGCCGGGAAATCTGCTGGCCGCCGCCAAGCGGGTGCCGGGCGTGCCGGTCGGCGACCGGGTCGACCCGGCGGCGGTGTTCGCGCGCCGTGACTGGTTCACCGGCAAGGGCGACGACTCGGGACAGGTCGACTGGGCCCGCGGAGCGGGCATCGAGCCGATCCGCGGGCACGGCGAGATCACCGGTGAGCGGGAGGTGACGGTCGGCGGCGACCGCGTCCTGACCGCGCGGCACGCGGTGATCGTCTGCACCGGCAGCGTGCCCAGCACGCCGCCGATCCCGGGGCTCGACACGATCCGGCCGTGGGGTTCGCGGGAAGCGACGTCGGCGTCCTCGGCGCCCGGGCGCCTCGGCGTCCTGGGTGGCGGCGTGGTCGGCGTCGAGATGGCGCAGGCGTTCGCGTCGCTGGGTTCGGAGGTCCACCTGGTGATCAGCGGTCCGCGTCCGCTGCCGCGCAACGCCTCCTTCGCCGGTGACCTGGTGCTGGCGGGGCTGCGCGAAGCCGGCGTGCAGGTGCACACGGATTCGGGGGTGTCCTCGGTGGCCGCGGGTGATGCCGGGACGACGTTGACGCTGAAGGACGGCTCGACGCTCGTCGTGGACGAGTTCCTGGTGGCGACCGGCCGCCGTCCGGCGACCGCCGGGCTCGAGCGCTTCGGTATCGAGCCCGGGCACCCGCTGGAGACCGACGACACCGGCCGCGTGTCCGCAGTGGACGGTGGCTGGCTGTTCGCGGCGGGCGACGTCACCGGCCGGGCGCCGCTGACCCACCAGGGCAAGTACGGCGCCCGCGCGGCGGGTGACACGGTGGCGGCACTGGCGGCGGGCACGTTTGCGGAGCCGTCGCCGTGGAGCCGCTTCACCGCGACGGCCGACCACCACGCGGTGCCCCAGGTGGTGTTCACCGACCCGGAGGTGGCGGCGGTCGGCCTCGCGGACGCGCGCCCGGGCTCGGCGGACCGCGTCGTCGACATCGACATCGCGGTGGCGGGCTCGTCGTTGCACGCGGACGGCTACACGGGCAAGGCCCGGATGGTGGTCGACACGGAGCGGAACGTGCTCCTGGGTGTGACGTTCGTCGGCCAGGACGTCTCGGAGCTGCTGCACTCGGCAACGATCGCGATCGTGGGCGAGGTGCCCCTGGACCGCCTGTGGCACGCGGTGCCGTCGTTCCCGACGATCAGCGAGGTTTGGCTGCGGCTGCTGGAGGCGTACGGGCTCTGACGGTCACTGGGCGGGCAGGTCGAGGGCGGCTTTGGCCGCCCTGACCAGGCCGGGATCGTCCGCAGTGGACGGTCCCGGCACCCAGACGGCCTGCACGAGCCGCACGGAGGAGCCATCGAGCTTGCTGGCGTAGGCGGCGTTCTCGAAGCGCGGCGTCGGGGTGGCGCCCCACTGGCGGGTCTCGGTGGCGAGGTCGAGGACGCCACCCCCGCCGGGCGTATCGGCAACGGCCTTGAAGGCGGCGGCCTGGGCGGCATCGGGGAAGTCGACGATCCCGACGGTGACGGCCCCGCCGCGGCCGTCGATGGTGGCGGCGTAGCTGGCGCGTTTGACGCCGGAGCAGCTGGTCTGTTGGAGGCTGGCTTGGGCATCGCCGAAGGCGTGCGAAGCACAGCCCTGATCCCCACCGGCGGCGCGAAGGGCGAACTGGAGGCTGCGCGCGGGGGTAGGCGGAGCGGTCTTGGAGGTGGCGGGGGGAGTCGGGGCGGGCGCGGCGGCGGTGCCATCCCCGGTGGTGGCCACGGCGATCGCGGCGACGGCGAGGAGGACGAGCGCACCGATGGCGCCGAGCGGCAGCCAGCGGACGGTGCGGGGGGCCGGGGTGGTGGGTTCGGGCTCCGGCCGGGGGCGGGGGAAGGGCTGCGGCGAGGGCAGCGACGGCTGGGCCGCTTGCCGCGGCTCGGAGTCGGGTTCGGGGTCGGGACGTGCGGCGGTGGGTTGCGCGACTTCGGCTGGTTGGGGAGTGCCCGGCCCGGCTTGGGTGGGGGTCGGCCCGGTTTCGGTTGGCTGTGGAGGGGTGTCCGGTTCGGCCTCAGTGGGCGGCGGGTCGAGCTGCTCTGGCCCGGTGGGCTGGGAGTTGGCATCCGCAAGTTGCGGTGCGAGGGATTCAGGCGCTGGCCCGGCATCGGCGGAGGCAACGGTAACCGCGGTCTGCTCGCCGCTCGGTGACGGCCGGCGGAGGTTTTCGGTCCGCTCGGCATCAACCGCCGCGGATTCAGCCGGTTCCGGACCATCCGAACGGGTGGCGTTGGCGGACCCCGACGGTTCCGTGCCGGGGAACACCGGGCGTGCCTCGGGATCGGCGGGGCGGTCCGGCTTCGCCTGCGCGGGCGGCCGGGGTACCTCGGTGGGTTCGGCCGGCGGCGAAGTGGCGCCGGGGAACACCGGGCGCGCCTTGGGATCGGCTGCGCGGTCCGGTTCCTCCTGCGCGGTCGGCTGGAGCACCTCGGCGTCGACGGGTGGTGTGGCCTCCGCCGGGGTCTCCGTCCGCCAGCCGGTCACGCCTACCGAACCAGCCGAACCAGCCGAACCAGCGGAAGCCGGAGCAACCGCAGCAGGAGCGACCGCCGGGGGATCGTCCCAAAGGGACTCCGGGGGTGTGTCGTCCGTCAACCTGCTGAAGCCTTCGCCCAGCAGCACTTCGTCCGAAAACTCCGGTGCCGCCGGCGCCAGGCCGCGGATCAGCGCCCGCACCTGGTCCACCGACCGGGGCCGGTGGGCCGTGCACAACGACACCGTTGCCGCCAGCATCGTCGTCGGGGTCGGGTGGAGGACCCGTACCGGGCCCGCCAGGTCCGGCGCCGGCTGGTCGACCGTCTCCACGTACGGCCCCACCGCGATGATCGTGCCCACCGGGGCCGTTCCCGGGACCAGTTCGGCGATTCGCCGTTCGCAAGCCTGCGAAACGTCCAGGGCCTCCGTCGCCGGGTTCACCGAATCGTCGTCCGCGACCAGGGGCCAGCCGTCCGCCTTCCAGGGGCCTCCCAACGGGGCCTCCAAGCGCAGGGCCGGGTCCGGGAGATCCACGCCGATCACGATGATCACGCCGTGGGGGAGCAGGACCACGGCGTCGATCGGGCGATCCGTCACACCCCCGACACCCACCAGGGCGATGCCGCCGATCACGGTGCTGCCGCGGCCCAGGGATGCCAGCGCCGCCCGGATGTCGTCCGCCACCCGGGACTGCTGCCTCTCCAGGCGCACCAGTCGCACCGAAAGCCCCTTTCCGCTCGTCGTTCCGGGTCAACACGCTAGCGCGCGCAGCCCAGCGAACCGCGCGACACGGGGACGGCACGGCGCGGTGCCCTCCGAAAGTGGGGCGGCGGGTGACTTGTGGTGTTCATGTGGCCAAACGGCACGGTTGGGGTGCAGAATGTGCTACAACGCATCGGAGGCGGCATTCGGGAGCCGCGCTGAGGCCGCACCGCAGCTCGAGTCAGGGCGTAGGGGAAGACGTCCCTCGTCGAGCAACAAGCGGAGGTAGCAGTGAGCACCCGTGGCAGCACCCGAGGTGTGGTGTACGTCCACTCGTCGCCGTCTGCGGTGTGTCCGCACGTCGAGTGGGCCATTTCGGGCACCCTGGGTGCCCGCGTTGACCTGAAGTGGACGGCGCAGCCGGCCAGTCCGGGTCAGCTTCGCGCCGAGTGCGGATGGCGCGCGCCCGCGGGCACCGGCGCCAAACTGGCGTCCGCCCTCAAGGCGTGGCCGATGATTCGGTTCGAAGTCACCGAAGAGCCCAGCGCGGGCGTCGACGGCGAACGGTTCTGCTTCGCGCCCGGCCTCGGCCTGTGGCACGGCCGGACCAGCGCCAACGGCGACATCGTGGTGGGCGAGGACCAGCTGCGCGCGCTCGTCAGCATGACCCGCGGCGGCGAATCCCTCGCGCACAAGCTGGACGAACTCCTGGCCGCGAGCTGGGACGAGGCGCTCGAGCCGTTCCGCCACGCCGGCGACGGCGCGCCGGTGACCTGGCTGCACCAGGTCGGCTGAGCCCCGGGACGGGGGCCGGTACGCTCTCCGCGTGACCACCCCCGCCCCCAGCTCTCGCCAGCGCTGGCTGGTGCCCGTCGTGGTCGTGGTGCTGTCCGTGACCGTCGGCGGCGGCCTGCTCGCGCGCGAGCTCTACCGCCGGCCCGACCAGCCCGTCGACGACACCTCCGTCGCGGTCACGACGCCGTCGCCGTCCAGCGTCGGCGCGCCGGCCGCGGTGGGCGACGACGTCCGGATGACCGACGACGCCAAGCGGCACCCGCAGGGCGACGCCGTGCGCCGGGTGCTGCAGAAGTATTTCGCGGCCATCAACAGCAAGCAGTACCAGCAGTGGGTCGCCGTGGTCACCGACGAGCGGGCCGCCGGCCAGTCGCAGAGCGACTGGAAGAAGGGCGTTCGCACCACAGAGGACAGCGACGCCCTCGTCTACCGGATCGAGCGCTCGTCCGGGAATTCGCTGCGCGTCCTGGTCGGGTTCACCAGCAGGCAGAACGTCGAGGACGCCCCGCTGTTCTTCCGCGAGCCGTGCATCAAGTGGCGGCTCGTCATCCCGATGGTGGCCGACGGCAAGACGCTGAAGGTCGCCGCCATCGACGGCGGGCCACCACCCGAACACGAGAAGTGCTGAAACGGACGAAGGGCCCGGCCGAAGCCGGGCCCTTCCTCAGTTCCGGGGCGGTCAGGCCGCCGGGGTGAACAGCAGCGCGGTGTTGTGGCCGCCGAACCCGAACGAGTTGCTGATCGCCGCGGTCAGCTCGACCTTGCGCGGCTCGCCCGCGACGACGTCCAGCTGCACCCGCGGGTCCAGGTCGGTCAGGTTCCGGGTGGCCGGCACCAGGCCGTGGTAGAGCGACAGGATCGTGATGATCCCCTCGACCGCGCCGGCCCCGCCGACGAGGTGGCCGAGCGAAGCCTTCGGCGCCGTCACGATCACGTGGTCGCCGACCGCCTTGCGGATCGCCGCCGCCTCGCCGATGTCACCCACCACAGTGGACGTCGCGTGCGCGTTCACGTGCCCGACGTCCGCCGCGGTGACCCCGGCCATCTTCATCGCCGCGCGCATGGCGGCGATCTGGCCGACGCCCTCGGGGTGGTTGCCGGTGATGTGGTAGGCGTCCGAGGTGATGCCGTGTCCCGCGATCGTCGCGTAGACGCGCGCCCCGCGGGCCTTCGCCAGGTCCGCGCGCTCCAGGATGACCACGCCGGCGCCCTCGCCGAGGACGAAGCCGTCGCGGTTGGCGTCGAACGGCCGCGACGCGCTCGCCGGGTCGTCGTTGCGCGTGGAGACCGTGCGGGCCTGGGCGAACCCGGCCAGCGTGATCGGGTGGATGCACGCTTCGGCGCCGCCGGCGATCACGACGTCGGCGCGCCCGGAGCGGATCATCTCCACGCCGCTGGCGATGCCCTCGGCACCCGAGGCACAGGCCGAAGCCGGGGAGTGCACCCCGGCCCGCGCCTTGAGGTCGATGCCCACGTGCGCGGCCGGGCCGTTCGGCATCAGCATCGGCACGGTCAGCGGCGACACCTTGCGGAGACCCTGCTGGTGCAACAGGTCGTTCTGGGTGAGCAGGGTGACCGGGCCACCGACCCCGGTGCCGATCGACACGCCGAGGCGGTCGGGGTCGACGTCGGTGTGCTCGTCGGTCGGCTCGGTGTACCCGGCGTCGGCCCACGCCTGCCGGGCGGCGATCAGCGCGACCTGCTCGCAGCGGTCCATCCGGCGGGCCTGGACCCGGGGCAGGACCTCGGTCGGCTCGACGGCCAGCTGACCGCCGATCTTGACCGGCAGCTGCAGCTCCTCGACCCAATCGGCCTCGATCGCGCGAACCCCGCTCGCCCCGGCCAGCAGACCGTCCCAGGTGGACGTGACGTCCCCGCCGAGCGGTGTGGTGGCGCCGAGACCGGTGATCACGACGTCGATGTTGCTCATGGGAGTCTCCTCAAGGAGGGAAGAGGACTTACTTCGAGTTGGCCGACACGTAGTTCACCGCGTCGCCCACGGTCTTCAGGTTGGCGAGCTCGTCGTCCGGGATCTTGACGCCGAACTTGTCCTCGGCCTGCACGGCGATCTCGACCATCGACAGCGAGTCGATGTCCAGGTCGTCCACGAACGACTTCTCGGCGGTGACGTCGTCCTGAGCCACACCGGCGACCTCTTCGACGATCTCGGCGAGGCCGGCGAGGATCTCAGCGTTGTCAGCCATGGGGTAGTTCCCTTCTCGGTCTTTCTGGGGGTCTGTTTTCCTCGGGCGAGTGCCCGCGGGGAGCGTAACGGTGATCAGGGGCAGATGAACGCCTGCCCGGCGTAGGACAGGCCCGCGCCGAACCCGACCGCCAGCACCACGTCGCCGGTCTTCGCCGTCCCGGCCTTGCGCATGTGGTCCAGCGCGAGCGGGATGGACGCCGACGAGGTGTTGCCGGAGTACTTGATGTCGTCGGCGACGACCATGTCGTCGCGGGCGCCGTTGGCCCGCAGCTTCTTCGCGATCGCCTCGACGATGCGCAGGTTGGCCTGGTGCGGGATCAGCACGTCCACATCGGACGGCTTCAGCCCGGCGACCTCGAGCGCGCGCAGCGCGATCGGCGCGATCTGGGTGGTCGCCCACCGGAAGACCGACTGGCCCTCCTGGTAGATGTACTTCTGGTCGCGCATGTAGATCAGGTCGACCAGGTCGCCCGCGCTGCCCCAGGAGACCGGGCCGATCTCCGGCTCGTCGGAGGCGCCGACCACCGCGGCGCCCGCGCCGTCGGCGAAGATGATCGCGTTGGCCCGGTCGACCGGGTCGACGGAGTCGGTGAGCTTCTCCGCGCCGATGACCAGGACCTTCTTCGCCGAGCCGGCCCGGATCAGGTCGGAGGCGACACCCAGGCCGTAGCAGAACCCGGCGCACGCGGCGTTGAGGTCGAACGCGCCGGGGCTGGGGATGCCGATCCGGGCCGCCACCTGCGCGGCGGCGTTCGGGATGAGCGTCGGCATGGTGCAGTTCGGCAGGATGACCGTGTCCACTTCGGACGGGTCGACCCCGGCATCCTCCAGCGCGGCCTTGCCCGCGGCGACGGCGAAGTCGGTGAGCAGCTCGTCCTTCTCGGCGAACCGGCGCTCGACGATCCCGACCCGGGTCTGGATCCACTCGTCGCTGGTTTCCATGATCTGGGAGAGGTCGTCGTTGGTGACGATCTTCTCCGGCTGCGCGCTGCCGATGCCCAGCACGCGGCTGCCGCGGGAGCCGGTGGTGAGGCTCAGGGCGGGTCGGTCGGTCACGAGGCGTCCTCCTGGCGCAGCGCCGCCAGCTCGGCCGGCGTCTTCAGCGCGGTGATAGTGGTGACGACGCCCTTGAGCTGCCGCTTGACCAGGCCGGTCAGGGTGCCCGCGGGCGCGAGTTCGATCGTGCGGGTGACGCCGAGGGAGACCAGGCCGTCCATCGTCAGGTCCCAGCGGACCGGGCGGGTGACCTGGGAGACCAGCCGCGCCAGGTACTCGGCCCCGCTGGTGACGACGGCACCGTCCGCGTTGGACAGCAGCGGGCGGGTGGGGTCGGCCGGGGTCAGCTCGGCGGCGTGGGCGCGCATCGCCTCTTCGGCGGGCGCCATGTAGTGCGTGTGGAACGCGCCGGCGACCTTGAGGGCGCGGATCTTCGTGCCTTCGAGGGGCTCGGCGACGATCTTCGCGATCGCGTCGGCGGCACCGGAGGCGACGATCTGACCGGCGCCGTTGCGGTTGGCCGCGGTCAGGCCCTGCTCTCCGAGCCACGCGACGACCTGCTCGGGGTCCCCGAGCATGACCGCGGCCATCGACGTCGGTTCCAGCGCGCACGCCTTCGCCATCTCGGCGCCGCGGACGGCGGCGAGCGCGACGGCGTCTTCGGGCTTCAGCACCCCGGCGATCGCGGCGGCCGCGAGCTCGCCGACGGAGTGGCCGGCGACCGGTGCGTCCGCGGGCACCGGCGCGGTGGCCTGGAGGTGCTCGAAGGTGAGCAGCGACAGCGCGACGATCAGCGGCTGGGCGATCGCGGTGTCCTGGATCTCGTCGGCGTCCGACTCGGTGCCGAGGCGGAGCAGGTCGAGCCCGGCGCGCTCGGACCACTGCGCGACGCGCTCGCGCGCGCCGTCGAGGTCGAGCCAGGGCGTGAACATACCGGGGGCCTGGGACCCCTGGCCGGGAGCGAGGACTGCTGCTGTCACCCTTCAAGACAACACGGCGGAGGGCGTTCCCCGGGATGCCGACGTTCACAGTGTCTGTGCGGCGTCTTTGTCGGAACCCTCCAAAGACGCGCCGCAGAAGCTCGCGCGTAACCCGGAAGCCTTGTCGGGTTCAATCACCTTTCGCTGTTAAGTCCATCACGTGACGCCCGTCTCGGGAAGGCTCACCCCTGCGGGGTGAGCACGACGACCGGGATGACGCGATCGGTCTTGCGCGCGTACTCGTCGTAGAGCGGGAAGATGCCCGCCATCGTGGTCCACAGCGGACCGCGCTCGGCCGCGGAGGCCGGCCGGGCGCGGGCGGTGAACCGGCGCGGGCCGACCTGGACGCCGACGCTCGGTTC
The DNA here is from genome assembly GCF_053605405.1 of Amycolatopsis sp. NPDC003861. Taxonomy (NCBI): domain Bacteria; kingdom Bacillati; phylum Actinomycetota; class Actinomycetes; order Pseudonocardiales; family Pseudonocardiaceae; genus Amycolatopsis; species Amycolatopsis sp. NPDC003861. The sequence goes on along the minus strand of NZ_JBSGJD010000081.1, from coordinate 2,580 downwards.
GGCCAGGAGGTTCTTGAACCACGCGGGATCCTCGTCGGCGCCGCCCTTGGACGCGACGACCACGAAGTCGTCGCCCGCGGTGCCGTAGATCAGGCAGGTGCGCCGCGGCACGCCGGTCCGGCGGCCGGTCGTGGCGAGGATGAGCGTGCGCAAGCCGTTCGACTCGTGGCCCACGGTGCCGTCTGAGGCCAGGTAGGTGCGGGTCTGCTCGGCCACCCAGGCCCACTGCGGGTCGGTGGAGTCGGTGGCGCGGTCGAGGTCGTCGGCGACGGCCATGAGGTGTCCTTTCCCAGTGGTCAGCGGAGGTTCTCGGCGAGCGCGACGAGGAGGCCCTCGGGCCCGCGGACGTAGGCGAGCCGGTGGCTGCCCTCGTATTCGACCACCTCGCCCAGGAGCTCCGCGCCGTGCCGGCGCACGCGAGCGAGAACGGTGCCGAGGTCTTCGACGGCGAACATGATGCGGCGCATCCCGAAGGCGTTGACCGGCTCGGCGGTCCCGGCGGCCGGAGCCGCCGGGGTGTGGAACTTCATCAGCTCGAGCCGTCCGTGGCCGTCCGGCGTGCGCACCACGGCCAGGTCGCACCGCACCCCGTCGAGCGCGACGAGGCTGTCGACTTCCGGCCCGCCGACCGTGGCTTCGCCCTCGACCTCCAGGCCGAGGGCGACGAAGAACGCCGTCACCGCCGCGAGGTCGTCGACGACGACGCCGACGTTGTCCATTCGCTGGATCGTCATGGGTTTCTCCCCGGGTCACGCGGCCGGGTGGCCGCTCCTGCCCTCGAGACGAAGCCGGCGCCGGGTTCTCGACATCACCAGAGGCCGCGAGCGCGCGCCAGCCGTCCGACGGTCAGCGCGATCCGCAGCACCAGCGCGTCGCGCGGGTCGGTCGCCTGGCAGCCGGTCAGGTCCGCGGCCTTGCGCAGCCGGTAGCGGACCGTGTTCGGGTGGACGAACAGCGTCTTCGCGCACGTCTCCAGCACGCCGCCGCTCTCCAGGTACGCCTCCACCGTGCGCTGCAGCGTCGGACCGGCCTCCTCCAGCGGGCGCGCGATCGTGTCCACCAGCAGGCGCTCGGCCTCCGCGTCCCCGGACAGCGCGCGCTCGGGCAGCAGGTCGCCCGAGCGCACCGGGCGGGGCGCGCCCGGCCAGCCGACCACCGCGCGCAGCCCCGACAACGCCTCCGTCGCGCTGTGGTGGGCCTCCGCCAGCGTCGGCACCGTCGGGCCGGCCACCACCGGGCCGTCGGCGAACGCCACCGACATCCGGGTCAGGATCTCCCGCTCCTTCACCCCGCCGTCGGTCGGGCCGCCCACCACGACCACCAGCCGGGAACCCTGCACCGACAGCAGCACCGGACGCCCGACGCGGGCCGCGCGGCTGCGGACCTCGAACACCACCGTCGGCGGGTCCTCCGACGGCGGGTTGCCGACCAGCACCGTCGCCGCCGCCGTGGGGTCCCAGCCCAGCGCCGTCGCCCGGGAGAGCACCGACTCCTCGGCGTCGCCGCGGACGATGCCGTCGACGACCAGCGCCTCCAGGCGGGCGTCCCAGGCGCCGCGCGCTTCCGCGGCCGCCGCGTAGGAGTTCGCCGCCGCGAAGGCGATTTCCCGGCCGTAGCGCAGGATCCCCTCGATCAGCGCGGCCCGTTCCGCTTCGTTCGCGGCGAACTCGGGCAGCTGCTCCTCGAAGACCTCGATGGCCAGCCGCACCATGCCGACCGCCTGGCGCAGGCTGATCCACCGCGACAACTCGGCCGGCGCGTCGCGGAACGCCTCGGTCGTGAGCTTCAGCGCCTCCTTGGAGTCCCGCAGCCAGTCGACGAACCCGGCGGCCCCGGCCTGGGTGATCAGCAGGACGCTCGCGCGCTGGTCGGCGGGCAGCCGGGCGAACCACGGCAGCCGCCGCTCCATCACCGAGATGCTCGCGCTCGCCAGGCTGCCGGACGCGTGCTCCAGCCGCCGGAGCGTCTTCGCGGACAGTCCGTGGTGCTTCGGCACCGGGCGCGGGGCGGTGGTTCCATCCATGGCGGAGGCGATCCTACGTGCCCGCAACTTTGGTAGCCCCTCGCGGCAACGCGCGAGGGTAGGCGGCGCGTGTACGCACTGCCTAGGATCGGGGCCACACGAGAACGGGGGAACCGGAATGACCGGTTTGGAAATAGACGGGATCTCCAAACGCTACGGCGACGTGGTCGCCCTGCGCGAAATGACCTTCGACGTCCGTCCGGGCGAATTGTTCGGCTTCGTCGGCAGCAACGGCGCCGGCAAGACCACGACCATGCGGATCGCGCTCGGCGTGCTCTCCGCCGACGCCGGCGAAGTCCGCTACGACGGCGCGCCCGTGACGCACGAAACGCGCCGCCACATCGGCTACATGCCCGAAGAACGCGGCCTCTACCCGAGGATGAAGGTGGCCGAGCAGCTGACGTACCTCGCGCGGCTGCACGGCATGCCCGCTGCCGACGCGCAGGCGTCGGTGACGAAGTGGACGGAACGGCTGGGCGTCGCCGGCCGCCGCGACGACGAGGTGCAGAAGCTCTCGCTCGGCAACCAGCAGCGCGTCCAGCTGGCCGCGGCGCTGG
>NZ_JBSGJD010000080.1:0-36125 GCF_053605405.1 Amycolatopsis sp. NPDC003861 | reverse complement strand
CCCCCGCGGCGGCCGCGGTCCCGGCGGCGCCGGTGGCCCCGGTGTCGGTCTCCTGCCCGGCTTCCGGCGCTTCGGCGGAGGGCGAACCGCTCGCCGCGGCACCCGAACCGGCCGAGAAGAAGATGCCCGCCCAGCTCTTCTTGAAGACGCCGTCGGTCGAGAAGGCGCCGGCGGACGGCGTGCCGGGGGCCGCGGACGCGGGTGTCGCCGCGTTCGGGATCAGGCCCTGGGCCAGGTCGTTGTAGGTGATCACGGGCGCGATCGCGTCGACGCGCTTGTCCGTGCCGGCCAGCAGCAGCGACAGTGCGCCGCCGTAGGAGGCACCGGTGACGGCGACCTTCGGATCGCCCTGGGCGTCGAGCGTCACCTGATGCTGCGCGACGAGCCGGTCGATCAGGCGGCTCGCGTCGGCGACCTCGCCGTCCGGGTCGTTGAGCCCGATCTTGCCGGTGCTCTTGCCGAAGCCGCGCGCGGACCACGTCATCACGACGAAGCCCTTCCGCGCGAGCTCGCGGGCGTCGTCGGCGACGCTGTTCTTGTCCCCGCCGAAGCCGTGCGCGAGCAGCACGGCCGGTGCGGGCACGGTCGCCGGGAGGTAGGTGGTCGTGTCGATCCTGACCTGCTCGGCCGAGCCGGGCGCGGCGGGCAGGTCGAGCAGGGCGTCCTGGGTCGGCACGGCGGGCGGGGCCGTGTCGCGCGTCGCCCAGAGGACGGTCGCGGCGGCGAGCACCGCCACGACGGCGCCGAGCGCCGTGAGCCGGGCGCGGCGGGTGCGCGGGAGCGGGAGTCGGGGCACGACGTGACCGTAGGTGAAGTTTCCTGAGAGTGTCCTCCGCGGCTCACAGTGATCACACGCTCGGACCACCTGGTGGACCGAAGTGACCGGAATTACACGACCAACACGGTGACGTGCGCGATCCCGGCTGGCGCTCGGCCGGGGGGAACCGGCAAACTGGACGCGCTGTGAGGGGAGTATTCCTTCGCGGCGGTGTCGTCAGCACGGTGGCCCTGCGCCCCCGGCACCGTCGGCCGGTGGTTTCACCGGCGGGAGAGACCTCCGGTTAGTTGCTGCTGCGCGCTATCCGGAGGTTCGAGTTCCATGACTGTCCCCCTGTGGCTGTGGATCGCCACGATCGGTGGCCTGCTCGCGCTGATCGCGCTGGACCTGGTCATCGTCGATCGCAAGCCGCACGAAGTGACCACGGGGGAAGCGGCTCGCTGGGTCATCTTCTACGTCTCGTGCGCGATCGCCTTCGGCATCGGCGTGTGGATCTTCGCCGGGCACGACCCGGGCGTCGAGTTCTTCACCGGGTACATCACCGAGTACTCGCTGAGCGTCGACAACCTGTTCATCTTCATGATCATCATGAGCTCGTTCAAGGTGCCCGCCATCCACCAGCACCGCGTGCTGCTGGTCGGCATCCTGCTCGCGCTCGCCATGCGGAGCGTCTTCATCGCCATCGGTGCCGCGCTCATCGAGCAGTTCGTCTGGGTGTTCTTCCTGTTCGGCGCGGTGCTGATCTGGACGGCGATCAGCATGCTGCGCGGCAAGGGCGAGGAAGAGGAGTACCACGAGAACGCCGTCACCCGGCAGGTCCGCAAGATCGCTCCGGTGACCGACGACTACCACGGCCACCACTACACGGTGAAGCTCAACGGCAAGCGGATGATCACCCCGATGCTGCTGGTGATCGTGGCCATCGGCTCGGCCGACCTGCTGTTCGCCGTCGACTCGATCCCGGCGATCTTCGGCATCACGCAGGAGGCGTTCCTCGTCTTCACCGCCAACGCGTTCGCGCTGATGGGCCTGCGTCAGCTGTACTTCCTGCTCGGCGGCCTGGTGACCAAGCTGGTCTACCTCAGCTACGGCCTCGCGGTGATCCTCGCCTTCATCGGCGCGAAGCTGTTCCTGCACGCGCTGCACGAGTACCACGTCGTCCCGGACTGGCTGGACATCAACAACTGGGTCTCCCTCGGCGTGATCGTCGTCGTGCTCACCGTGACCACGGTGACGAGCCTGGCGAAGGCCCGGCGCGACGAGCGCAAGCAAGTCGCCGCATGAGACCTGGCGCGGTGCCGATGGTTACTGATCCGGCCACAGTCACGGCCGAATGACTTTGCCGCGACGGTTACGTGCCGAGCCGGGGGCGGCCTGCTTTTGGCCGGATCAGTAAACTCGTTCGCCTCGCTAAGGATTTCCGGTACGGTCGGGACGTGCGTCCTGCCGACATCGAACACCTCGTCGTCCCCGGCCGTCCCGCGCTGCGCGGGAACCTGCTGCTCACGGCGCTGAAGAGACCGGATCTCACGGCGAACGCCACGCACGGCGAGGTCCGGCGCGTGTCGCTCGACGGCGGTGAGTCGGCGTGGACCCACGGTCCGCGCGACTCGGCGCCGGCGATCTCGCCGGACGGGCGCTGGGTGGCGTTCCTGCGCGCCGGGGAGGGCACGGGGGCGGACGGCAACCCGCAGCTGCACGTGATGCCGTCGGACGGCGGGGAGGCCCGCCGGTTGACGTCGCTGCCGCTCGGAGCCGGGGAACCGGTGTGGGCGCCGGATTCGCGGCGGATCGCGTTCACCGCCCGGGTGCCCGAGGCCGGGCGCTACGGCACGCCGGACGCCGACGGCGAGACGCCGGAGCCGGCCGCCGAGGCCCCGCGCCGGATCACGCGGATGGACTACCGGATCGACGACGTCGGGTTCCTGCGCGACCGCATGCAGCGGCTGTTCGTCATCGACACTGTCGACGCCTTCGAGGCGGGGGAGCCCGAGCCGCTGACCGGCGACGGGTTCGACGCGGCCCACCCGGTCTGGACGCCGGACGGCACGCGCGTGGTCTTCACCGCCCCGCCGGACTGGGGTGCGGCCGAGAGCGACTTCCGCGACATCTGCGCGATCTCCGCCGAGGGCGGCGAGCCCGAGGTCGTCGTGCGCTGCGACGGGTACTCGGAGCGGCCGGTGTTCGGCCCCGACGGCACGTTGTTCTACTTGGGACAGTCCTTCGAGGAGCACCACGAGGCCGCGCCCACCGGGCTCTACGCGGCGACGCCCGAATTCGGCGCCGGCCCGGTGAAGGCCCGGCGGCTCACCGACGCCGAGACCGTGGACTGCGAAGGTGCGGCCGGCCCGCCGGCTCCGCGCGAGGACGACGTCGTCGTGGCCGTCCGCAACCGCGGCGCGGTGGAACTGCGCGCGGTCGCCGTCGACACCGTCGAGGCCCCGTTGGCCGACCTCGCGGTGGTCCACGCGGACCAGGCCGCGGTCCGGTCGTTCACGCTGGACGGCTCGGTGCTGGTGGCGGTGATCGCGACGCCGTCGACCGCGGGCGAGGTCGTGCTGCTCGGCGACGGCGGGCCCGAGGTGCTGACCGACTACGCGAAGCCGTTGCGGGACAAGGGCATCCGGCCGATGATCGAGCTGGAGACGACGGCCCCGGACGGCTACCCGGTGCACGGCTGGCTGGTCCTGCCCGAGGGCGAGGGCCCGCACCCGGTGCTGCGCGTGGTGCACGGCGGGCCGTTCACCCAGCAGGAGTGGGCGGTGTTCGACGAAGCCCAGGTCTACGCGGCGGCGGGCTACGCGGTGGTGGTCGGCAACCCCCGCGGCTCGGCGGGCTACGGGCAGGCGCACGGCCACGCGATCACCCACGGCTTCGGCACGGTCGACGTCGACGACGTCCTGGCCCTGCTGGACAAGGCCCTGGAGCGGCCGGACCTGGACGCCACCCGCGTCGGCATCATGGGCGGCTCGTACGGCGGCTTCATGACGAGCTGGCTGGCCGCCCACCACGGAGACCGGTTCAAGGCCGCGTGGAGCGAACGCGCGGTCAACGCGTGGGACTCGATGGTCGGCAGTTCGGACATCGGCTACTTCTTCGTCGACGCCTACATCGGGTCTTCGCCGGAAGTCCAGCGCGACCGGTCGCCGCTTTCGTACGCTTCGCAGATCCGCATCCCGTTCGCGGTCGTGCATTCGGAGCAGGACTGGCGCTGCCCGCTGGAGCAGGCGGAGCGGATGTTCGTGGCCCTGCGCCGGGCGGGCGCGCCGGCGGAGATGCTGCTCTTCCCGGGCGAGGGCCACGAGCTGAGCCGCTCGGGACGGCCGCGGCACCGGGTCCAGCGGTTCGAGGCGGTCCTGGAGTGGTGGTCGCGCCACCTGTGACGCGCGGCCTGGTCTGCTTCGACGTCGACGGCACCCTCGTGCCGGGCACCAGCTCGTGCGCGTGGGTGGCCGCGGCGCTGGGGCACGAGGCCGAGCTCGTCGCGGCCGAGGCGGCGTACGTCGCGGGCGAGCTGACCAACCAGGAGGCGTCGGTCATCGACGCGCGCGGCTGGGCGGGGCACACCGAGGCGGAAGTTCTGGCCCGGCTGGCGACGTTGCCGCTGGTCGACGGGATCGCCGAGACGGTGGCGTGGTGCCGCGACCACGACCTGCGGCCGATCCTGACCACGCTCGCGTGGACGCCGGTGGGCCGGCTGCTCGCCGGGCGGTTCGAGTTCGCCGCGTACTGCGGCCCGGTGCCGGAGGCCGAGGGCGGCCGCTACACCGGGAACGTCGCCGAGCACCTGGACGAGTTCGGCAAGCGCGACTTCGCGCTCGCCCAGGGGTTCGCGCCGGAGCGGTGTGCGGCGATCGGGGACAGCCGGTCGGATCTGCCGCTCTTCGCCGCCGTCGGGACGAGCATCGCCTTCAACGGGACCCCGGCCGCCCGGGCCGTCGCGACGCACGTCGTCGACGGGCCGGACCTGCGGGCGGTGCTCCCGGTGCTGGCGGCTCAGTTCAGCAGCGTGTAGTTGAGCTCTTCGCAGACCCGGCCCAGCGGGACGTCCAGGCCCGGGTGGTCCAGCGGCAGCAGCACGTCCGGCGCGATCGGGAGCGCGGCGCCCGCCGGCGGGTCCCACAGGCAGATCGCGGGGTCGCCGGAGTCCATCGACGAGCGGTACCAGAGGCCGTCGAGGTCGCTGAACGCGCCGCGGATCGCCCGCGCCCAGGCCTGGGTCAGCTTCTTCGGGCCGCTGGAGATCTCCTGGGAAGCGCCCACCCGCGTCGGCCAGAGGCCGGTCAGGTCGAGCAGGCGCAGGGTGCGCGTCGGGCGGACGACGACCAGCCGGGGACCGCGGGTGCGGCGATCGACCGTCGAGCTGGTCTGGAAGACCTCGGCGACCGACGTCCGCACGGTGAGGCCGAAGTAGAGGACGCCGTTGGCGGGATCGGTGACCGGCGCGCCACCGCGGCCGGGCGACTGCTGGTCGAAGCGGCCGTGCGGGAGCGGGCCGGTGTAGCGGAACGAGTTCCACTGCTGGGGGTGTCTGCCGTGCGCGGTGAAGATCCGCACGAGCCTGGTCGCGGGCTGGACCGTCACCACGTCGTCGGCGCGGTTCAGCTGCCGGACCAGGACGGATCGGGCGGGCGGCAGCGGGAGCCGGGCCATGGGTCGGGGGTGGTCCGTCCTTGTCGGAGATCTTGCTCGGGAGGGTCCAGCCTAGAGCGGAGTGCCGAGCGTGGCGATGAGGCGGGCGACGTGGTCCGGATCACCACCGGAGAGCAGCCATTGGCGCGGGGTCGCGGGCTGGTCGTTGATGACGAGATCCGCTTGCGGAGTGCTCATGAAGGCGGCGACGACGAGCGCGGGCTGGTCTTCGGGGAGGGCTTTGAGCACGACTTCGAGGCCGGGCAGCACCCCGGAGCCGGCGAACTGCCACGCGGGGAGCCGCCACCCGCCGTCCTTCCACCCGGTCAGCCGCCCTTCCTTGAGCCGATGCCGGATCCGGCTGTCGTCGACCCCGAGGGCCTTGGCGGCTTCGTTGACACTGAGCGCGCCCTCGGCGAGCACGGCATGGGCGGCGACGGTGCGCGCCCGGAAGTCGGGTTCGTCCTCCCGCCTCGGGGAGAGGTCCAGCCCGACGTCAGTGAGCGCGGCGCGCTGGTCGGCCGAGAAGTAGTGCGAGGGATCCGGATTCGGTGGCGACAGTCTGCGCGCGGCGTCTTCGACGAGAGTGAGGAACTCATTCGCGTCGACCTTCAGGCCCGCCTTGGCGAGGATGTTCTCCAGCGCTACAGACATGTGGCTCAGGTTAACCCGAAACAGCGCGGATGTGCGGGTTCGTGCGCTTTCTTGCCCTGTCTGTGCGTGAATTCACCAGAGATCGACACTCACGGCACATCATCCAACACGTTGAGTAGGCAACTTCCGGTCAGTTTCCCTGGATCGGGCGCCGTTGTCCAGCCTGGGTCCGGCTTGCCGGCCCGGCTTGACACTGTGCGGTCGGGCACCTACGTTCCGGATGAGTAAACGATTTCCGCTCCGTGCTCACAGGACCCGGCGTTCCGGCGCCGGTGATGGGGGACACAGGGGGTGGGGCGTGCCTGGGGGGCCCGGCACGAGCCGGCCCCTCGGGCACGTCGCTCCCACCCGGCCTACTTTGGCGAGTTCGGCCGGCCGGCTGAGTACGCAAGCCGCCCCTCCGGGCACTCGACCCGGCTGCCCGGTGCGCGGCCGACCTTTCCGGTGCGCAGGCCGACCCCCGCGGTGCGCAGGCCGACCCTTCAAGTACCTGAGCCGACCGCCGCGCGGGCATGCACCGGGGCGCAGACCTCGCCTCCTCGATCTCAGCGGCGGGAGCTCTTCCGCACGATCAAGCGAGCTTCGAGCGTGGTCGTCGTGGCGTCGCGGCTGCTGTCCGTGATTCGGGCCAGGAGGAGCTGCGCCGCCACGCGGCCTACCTCGTACGCCGGCTGGGCGACGACCGTCAGGGGTGGGTCGATCAGGGTTGTCCATGGTGCGTCGTCGAACGAGACTATGCCCACGTCGCTGCCCGGGCGCAGGCCTCGGGCCGACAGGGCCTCCAGCACTCCGATCGCCATCGTGCTGTTCGCGACCAGGAGCGCGTCCGGTGGCGCAGGCTCGTCCAGGAGCTCCAGCGCGGCCAGGCGGGCGCCCTCGGCGCGGTATTCCGCCCGCCGGAACAGGACGTTCTCTTCGCCGACGACGTCGGCGTAGCCCGCCAGGCGGTCTTCGGCCGTGCGGACGCCCGGCGGACCGGTCAAGCAGCCGACGCGCCGGTAGCCGCCCGCAAGCAGGTGCCGGGTGGCTTCGGCCGCCGCGTGGCGGGTGTCGACCAGGACCTGGTCGCCCTCCGCCGCCTGCAACGGCCGATCCACCGCCACCAGCGGGGTGCCCTGGCGGCGCAGGCCCTCGACGTTCGTCGAGCGGCCGGTGGGCGAGAGCACCACGCCGGCGACCCGCTCCTGCAGCGCCACCTCGATGTAGCGCCGCTCCTTGTCCTCGTTCTCGTCCGAGTTGCAGAGCACCACCGAGTACCCGGACCGCTGCGCGAGGTCCTCGACACCCCGGGCGATGGCGGTGAAGAACGGGTTCTCGACGTCGGAGATGATCAGCGCGAGCACCGCGGTCTCCTGACGGCGGAGGTTCCGGGCCAGCCCGTTCGGGTGGTACCCCAGCTCGGCGGCGGCCTCCTGGACCCGCGCGGCCAACGCGGGGTCCACAGTGGACTTCCCGTTGAGCGCGCGCGACACCGTCGCCGTGGAGACGCCGGCTCTCGCCGCGACGTCGCTGATGGTGGCCACACGCCCTCCCTGATCACTCGTCGAGGGGAGGATAGCGCTCTTGGTAGTCGTTTACCGTCCGCTTACCTTTTTGGGTGAACAGCCACTTCCGGTTGACCGCAGGGGTTACGCCGAACGGAGTCGATCACGCACCGCAACGTCCACAGTGGAGCGTCCGCCGAAGTAATCGCGTGGGGTAAGACCGGTCAGCGCCCGGCAGTCCCGGCTGAGGTGCGCTTGATCGGCGTACCCCGCGGCGACGGCCAGCGCGGCCAGCCCCGAGACGCGCGGAGCCAGCGCGACCGCCCGCTGGAACCGGCTCACCCGGAGGTAGGTGGCCGGCCCGTACCCGACGGCTTGGACGAACCGCCGCCGCAGCCGCCGTTCGCTCACCGCGCCCGCCGCCGGCTGACCCATGGCGGCCGCACCGGACCGGCCGATCAACGCCGCCGCCGCACCGACCCGGGCCACCCCGGCCTCCAGCCGCGCGATCAGCTCCGCCACCGCGAAATCCGGCGGCGGCACCCCCGTCACCCGCTCGGCCACCGCGGAAACCGGCGACACCACCCCCTCCACCAACCGTTCCGCCGACGACCGCCCCCACAACTCACCCAACGGCACCCGCCGATCCCGCAGCTCGTCCGCCGCCACCCCGAGCACCGCCGCCGCCCGGCCCGGCACCAACCGGACCCCGCTCACCACCCCCTCCGTCTCCGACCACCACGCCGCCGTGTCCGGCCCCGCCACGAACGCCGTTCCGCCGCCCACCACCAAGTCGACGCAGCCGTCCGGGACGATCCGCTTCGGGCCCTCCGAAGCCGATCGCCACACGCACTTCGCCACGCCCCGCAAGACCGCCGGCGCCGCCCGTTCCTCGTACACACCCCGATCATGCCGTGGGGGTCCGACAAAAACGGAAAGAATCGGTGCCACCCGTCCGGGTGAACATCGAACTTCCCGCGAAGACCGGCTAACACCCCGTCAGGTCACGGCGAGATAGAGGTCGACGCACTCGACGGAAGTGCGCGCGACGAGAGAAGACCTCTCCATGAGCGTTCCCACGGCGATGCGCGACTCCGCCGGGCGGGCTCGATCGGCCGGCAGCTTCGTCGTCGTCCTCGGTGTGCTCGCCGCGGCCTTCGCGGTCACCGCCTACGTCCTGCCGCGGTCCGCGCGCCAACCCGCGGCCGAGGAAGCGCCCGTCGCCCCGGTCGCCGTGCGCACCGTCGATCACCGCGTCGTCTACGAACTGCTCGGCACGCACGGCGCCCGCAACGTCACCTACGCCGCCGCCGGCTCCGCCCTCACCCAGCAGGCCGCGGTCGCGACGCCGTGGTCCACGCAGTTCACCAGGGTCGGCCCGGCCGGCCGCACCGAGTTCTACAGCATCGCCGCCCGCAACCCCGGCCCCGGCGCGCTGCGGTGCCGGATCGTCGTCGACGGCGTCGTCGTCGCCGAGAAGACCGAGACCGAGCCGGGGCGCCTCTTCAGCTGCGCCGTCTGAGCGGCAGGATCGGCGGCGTGAACGCCGCGATCACCTTCGGGCCCGCCCTGGTGGCGGTCCTCGTCCTGCTCGCCGTCGCCGGTGCGGTCGTCGTCAAGGCCGGCGGGCTCGGTGAGGGACGCGCGGTGCTGATCGCCGCCGCCCGGGCGGTCGCGCAGCTCGCCGTCGTGTCGCTCGTGATCACCGCCGTCCTGCGCTCGGCGCCGCTCACCGGCCTGTTCGTGGTGCTGATGTTCGCGATCGCCGCGGTGACGTCGGCGCGCCGCGTCGGAACGAACAGGAACCTGCCGTGGACGGCGCTGGCCATCGCGGCCGGGGTCGCGCCCGTGCTCGCACTGGTCCTCGGCGCCGGTGTCGTCCCGCCCCGGCCGATCGCCGTCGTGCCGATCGCCGGGATCGTCATCGGCGGGGCGATGACCGCGACCTCGCAGGCCGGCCGCCGGGCCCTCGACGAGCTCGAGTCCCGGCACGGCGAGTACGAAGCCGCGCTCGCCCTCGGCTTCCTCCCGCGCCCGGCCGCGCTCGAAATCTGCCGCCCCAGCGCCGGGCACGCCCTCATCCCGGCGCTCGACCAGACCCGCACGGTCGGCCTGGTGACGCTCCCGGGCGCGTACGTCGGCGTCCTGCTCGGCGGGGCGGGCCCGATCCAGGCCGGGCTGACGCAGGTGCTCGTGCTGATCGGGCTGCTGGCCGCGGAGGCCGTCTCGATCCTGGTGACCGTGCAGCTCGTCGCGGCCGGGAAGCTCAGCCGAGCGGGCTAGCCAGGTGGGCGGTGTCGTTGTAGCGCCGCACCATCCAGTTTTCGCCGTGGAGCACGAGGTGGGAGATCGACCCGTTGTCGGCGCCGAGGAACGCGAACCGCTCCACCGCGCGGCCGGCCTGCGCGAACAGCTCGCCGATCACGCCGCCGTGGGTGAACACCGCGACGCGCTGATCCGGGTGCGCGGCCGCGATGCGGGTCAGCGCGCCGCGCAACCGGGCGCCGAACCGCTCGTCGGACTCCGCGCCCGGGATCACGTCCCAGCGCTGCTCGGCCCACAGCCGCTCGACGATCGGGTGGCCTTCGGCCGTGTACTTCCGGAACAGGCCGTTTTCCCAGTCGCCCAGGTGGATCTCGCGCAGGTCCGGCTCGACGACCGGGGTCAGCCCCAGCTTCTCCGCCAGGGGAGCCGCCGTCTGGACCGTGCGGCGCAGCGTCGTCACGTAGATCGCGTCGATCCGTTCCCCGGCGAGCCGGACGCCGACGCGCTGGGCGTGGTCACGGCCTTCCGGCGCGAGGTCCGGGTCCGCCTGGCCGTCGACCAGGTCGAACGGGGCGTCGCCGCGCGCCGGCGCGGACTCGCCGTGCCGGACCAGGAAGATCTCCGTCGAGCCCGGGGGCGGGCTGAAGCGGTGCTGGCGGTACTCGATCTCCTGCTCCGGCGTGCTCATGGCCTCGACCCTAGCCCAGCTGCTTGTCCACGAAACACCATCGCCACGTCTCGCCCGGCTCGAAGCTGCGCATGACCGGGTGGCGGGATTCGTGGAAGTGCTGCGTCGCGTGGCGGCGCGGCGAGGAGTCGCAGCAGGCGACGTTGCCGCACTTCAGGCACATCCGCAGGTGCACCCACGTGGTGCCCTCGGCGACGCAGGCGGCGCAGCTGTCGGCCGAGCTGGGGTCCTTGTCGACCCACTCGTGGGCCAGGTGCTTGCACGACCCCGCCGTCGCGGCCGGGGTGCGCAGCTCGCGGCCCTCGACGTCCGGCTCGGCCTCGTCCCGGTCGAGCATGGACTCTTCGATGTCGAGCCGCTCCAGGACCTTGCGCAGGACGTCGTCGTCGGCGCTGCCGCTGTCGCGGGCCTTGAGGAACTGGTCGCGCTCGACCTCCAGGAGCTCCAGCCGCAGCCGCCGGTAGGCGTCGCTCGGTGTCTCGGCCAGCGCGCTCTGCCGGCCGAGCTGCTCCCACGCCGAGTCGGCGCGGTGCTGCAGCCGGTCGCGCAGGCGCTGGATGATCTCCGGCGGGTCGTCGTCGGTCCGGATCTCCTCGAGCTTGGCCAGCGCCGCGCGGGTCATGTCGTGCAGGACGGCCGCCTCCTGCAGGGCGTCCTCCGCGGGGTCCGGCCGCGGCAGCCGCAGCCGCCGGATCAGCGGCGGCAGCGTCATGCCCTGCACGGCCAGGGTGCCGGCCACGACGACGAACGCCGCGAGCACCAGCACGGCCCGCTGCGGCGTGTCCGCGGGCAGCACGAACGCGGCCGCGAGGGTCACCACCCCGCGCATGCCGGCCCAGGCGATGACGGCGGAGTAGCGCCACGGCCAGATCTTCGCCCGGACCTTCCCCGGCAGCAGGCGCCGTTCCACGCGCTTCACCGTGCCGATCCCGGCCATCCACAGCACGCGGGTGAGGATGGTCGCGGCGAGCACGGCGACGCAGATCCAGGTCAGCGTCATCAGCGACAGCCCGCTCTCGCCGACCTCGGCGAGGATCCGCCGCAGCTGCAGGCCGATCAGCAGGAAGACCAGGTTCTCCAGCAGGAACTGGATGGTCTGCCAGTTCAGCCGGGACGCCAGCCGGGTGGAGCCGGACAGGATCTGCGGCGCCTTGTGCCCGAGGATGAGCCCGGCGATGACGACGGCGAGCACGCCGGAGCCGTGGATCGCCTCGGCCGGGATGTAGGCGATGAAGGGGACGGCGAACGACAGCGCGGTGTCGAGCACCGGCTCGTTCAGCCGGGCCCGGATGAACGCGGCGGCGAACCCGACGACCAGCCCGACCACGGCTCCGCCGATGGCCGCGCGGAAGAAGTCGGCGCCGACCTGCCAGAGGCTGACCGAGCCGGCCAGCGCGGCGATGGCGGTGCGGAGGGCGACCAGCGCGGCGGCGTCGTTGAACAGGCTCTCGCCTTCGAGGAGCCGGATCAGCTTGCGGGGCATGCCGACCCGCCGGGCGACGACGCTGGCGGCGACCGCGTCCGGCGGCGCGACGACGGCGCCGAGCGCGATGCCGCCGGCCAGCGGGAGCCCGGGGATCACCGCCCAGGCGACCACGCCGACGCCGAGCGCGGTGAACACCACGAGCCCGACCGACATCAGCCCGATCGCCCCGCGGTTCTTCCGGAAGTCGACCAGCGACGTCTGGATGGCCGCCGAGTACAGCAGCGGGGGCAGCAGACCGAGCAGGACGACCTCGGGGTCGAGGTGGACCTCGGGCACGCCGGGGACGTACGAGCCGGCGACGCCGACGACGATCAGGCACAGCGGGGCGGACCAGTCCAGCCGCCGCGCCACCGCGCTGACGACGAGGACGGTCACGACCAGCGCCACTATCTCTGCCGCTATGTGCACGGGGTAATCATTACCCGCCCGCCGCGGCGGGTGTCACCTGGCCAGCTCGGGAAGCACTTCGGCGACCAGCTGGGTGTCCATGTACTCGGTGATCTTGCGGATCCGGCCGCCCTCGACGCGGAAGACGAAGCAGTACTTGTTGTCGTAGCGCGCCCCGGCCTTCGTCGCGACGCTGCCCTGCGTTTCGACCACGACGACGTCGTCCTCGGCGACGAACCGGCTCGCGGTGCTGGTGTAGGTGCCCTCGAACTGCGCGCCGAGCGGGCCGAGCAGGTCGCGGCGGACCGAGTCCTTGCCGCGGAAGGTGCCGGACCAGCTGGTGTGCCCGCCGACCGTCCAGGTGACGTCGTCGGCCATCGCGGCGAGCAGCGGCCGGATGTCGCCGGTCGCCCAGGCGTCGAACGCCGTCTTCAGGAGCTGCTTGTTCCCGGACGCGGTCATGGGCCCAGTCAACACGCTGGAGCGCACTCCAGCGCAAGCTTTTAGGCTGGGTCCGTGACGACAGCGGAGATCGCGGCCGGTGCCCTGCGCGGGTCCGAAGGGGACGGCGTGCGGACGTTCCTCGGCGTCCCGTACGCCGAGCCGCCGGTGGGGGAGCTGCGGTTCCGCGCGCCCCGGCCGGTTTCGCGCTGGGCCGGTGAACGCGACGCGACGAAGTGGGCACCCCGCGCGCCGCAACCGGCGCTGACCGGGCGTGGCTTCACCGGCGACGAGGACTGCCTCTACCTCAACGTCTACGCGCCCGCGGCACCCGGTTCGTACCCGGTGCTGGTGTGGATCCACGGCGGCGGTGGCGTGATGGGGGCGCCGCACCAGTTCGACGCCTCCGCCTACGCTCGTGCCGGCGTGGTGGTGGTGACCGTCGCCTACCGGCTCGGCGTGCTCGGGATGCTGCACCTGCCCGGTGTCGCCGACTCGAACCTGTCCCTGCGCGACCAGGTCGCGGCGCTCGAATGGGTGCGGGACGAAATCGGCGCGTTCGGCGGCGACCCGGGGCGGGTCACGCTGGCCGGGCAGTCCAACGGCGGCCGCACGGTCGGGACGCTGCTGGCCGTGCCCGCCACCCGCGGGCTCGTCCACCAGGCGATCGTGCAGAGCGGCACCGGCGTCGGCTCGGTCGTGCACACGCCGGACGAAGGCGCGGCGGTCGCTGCGGCGGTCCTGGCGGAGCTGGCCGCGTCACCGGAGGACCTGGCCACGCTGCCGGTGACCCGGATTCTCGAGGCGCAGCAACGGGTTTCGGCGGCATCGGGCACGAAGGTGACCTACCGCGTGGTGGTCGGCGACGAGCTGCTCCCGCGCCGGCCGTCCGACGGCGCCCGTGAGGTCCCGCTGCTCATCGGGACGACGGCCGACGAGGAAGATCTGTTCAGCTGGCTGCAATCGGGCGGCGCGAAGCTGCTGGGCGTCGGCTCGACGATGCTGGACGAGCCCGCGGTCGAGAAGGCCGTCGCGGCGTATAACGCCCTATTCGACTGGCCTCCGGACCAGATCCGCAACCGCGCGCTGACGGCGGGGGACTGGTGGATCCCGGCGATCCGCTTCGCCGAGAAGCAGCCGGACGCCTGGATGTACCGGCTCGACTGGCGGATCGCCCCGCGCGGCCGCGGCCTCGGGGCGGCGCACGGGCTCGACCTGCCGCTGGTGTTCGACGACATCCGCAACCGCAACTGGCGGTTCCTCTTCGCCGGCCGGCCGTTCCCGGCGGAGCGGATGCAGGCGGTGGCGACGGAGATGTTCGGGGCCTGGGTCCGATTCGTGAGCACCGGGGATCCGGGCTGGCCGCGGTACCGCCCGGCGGACCGGGTGACGCGGCTGTTCGACGACGTCTCGACGACGGTCAGCGACCCGGATCGGGAGCAGCGGTTGCTGTGGGACTGAGCCGGGGCGGCCCGAGACCGCCCCGGCCCAGGGCTAGACGGTGATCTTGTCGACGTTCGGGCCGCCGTTGGCGGTCGTCGCGGTCGCCTTGATCTTGTTCGTCCCGGCGGTCAGGGTGACCGGGATCGTGACCGTCTGCCACGTGTCCCAATTGCCCGTTCCGCCGAACGCCACGGCCGAGGCCACCTTCGTGCCGTTGACCGTGATGTCCATCGGGCGGTTCGCCGTGGTGCCGTTGGCGAAGCGCAGGACGACGTTCGCGCTGCCCGGCGCGGCCGCGGGCACGGTGAACTCCACCGCGCTGCCGACCGCGTTGTCGTAGTTGACGAACCCGGTGCCGGTGAAGCCCGCGTGGTTGGCCTCCGCGACGCCGTTCGTGATCGTCGCGTCTTCGGCCTGGTAGTCCACCGGGTCACCGGGGCCGGGCCCGGGGCCGGTCGAACCGTCCGCCGGGATCGTCTTCGTCCCGGTGTTCCAGCCCGCGACCCGCACCGACGGCGCCGCTCCGTGCAGGTCCGCGGTCCGGTACGTCGCCGTCAGCGTCGTCGACTCGCCCGGCCACAGGCTCACCAGGTTGTCGGTCCACCGGACCGGCAGCACCGGTGCGCCCGCCGTGCCGACCACGTGCGCGTCGACGAAGAAGGCCGGCACCTTGCCCGTCGAGGGGTTCGAAAGCGTCACCTTCGTCGTCGTGGTGCCGTCGGCGTTCGCCGTCGAGGTCGCCGAAGACCCGAGCGTGACCGAACCCAGCGAGTTCAGCCCGGAGAGGTCCGCGTACGACGTCGTGGGCGTGTAGTACCAGTCGCTGTTGCCCCAATCCAGGGTGTCGGCCTTGGTGGACAGCCAGTACACGTTCCGGCTGACCTCCTTGCCCGAGGAATCCGTGAGCACCAGCTTCGCCAGGTACGTCGTCGACAGCCCGCTCACCGAACCGATGGTCAGCGCCGTCGTCTTCGCGCCGTCACCACCCACCGAGACGCTCTTCGACTGGTCGAACTTCGACGTCCCGTCCAGGTTGAACAGCTGCACGCGGGCGGTCAGCCCCGACACCGCGTCGTGGTTGTGGTTGACCACCACGACCGACTTCGTGTCGTACGAGTACTGGATGTGCAGCGGCTCGTTCGCCTTCTTGGCCCCGAAGTACGAGCCGTTCTGGTCGAGGTAGGCGTCGAACAGCTGCCAGTGCAGCGACGTCCAGCCGCTGTTGAGCATCCAGTAGATGATCCCGGTGGCCGGGTTCGAGCTGTCGCTGAAGTTCCGCGAGTGCGACTCGAACTCGGCGCGGACGTTCTCGTACTGCGCCAGCTGCGCCTTCCGGACGAAGTCGGCCAGGCTCGACGGCTTGCCGTACCGGCCGGTCAGCGCGTCGCCGAAGAGCTTCAGGTTGGCGAACGTCGACGACGACGACCGGTGGTACTGCGCGGTCGACGGGCTCTTCCACATCGTGTCGAGCTCGCTCGCCGACATCATCCGCTTGAGCGTGTCCATCGTCGGGATGTCCGGCCCGGCGCTGGTCTCGGAGTTGAAGCTCCACGCACCGCCGAGGTCGCTGTGCGCCTTGTCGTACCAGTAGTTCGGCGGGACGTAGTCGTACGGGCCGTTCATCTTCATCCCGGACGACCCCAGCTGCGGCGACGACTTCGCCGACGCGGCCGGGACCACCGGCGTCGCCCAGTCCGCGGCGGACAGCGCGTCGAGGTAGTTCTTCTCGATCGTCGCGTCGGGGGCGAAGTCACTGCCGATGAGGAAGGAGATGACGCTGGGGTGGTCGCGCAGCCGCTCGGCCTCGGCGGTCATCGACGCCTTGGCGATCGGGTAGTCGGCGGCGGTCCAGGGGTCACCCTTCTCGCTGCCGTTGACCTGGCCCTCCCACTTGTCGCAGCACTCCCAGCCGGGCAGCGTCAGCACGCCCATCCGGTCGGCGAGGTCGAAGAACTCGTCCGGCTCGATGTGGCCCTCCAGGCGCACGGTGTTGAGCCCGAGGTCCTTGACGTAGGCCAGCTTGTCGGCCGCGTACTGCTCGTTCCAGCGCAGGAACAGGTCCGGCGAGTAGCCGCCGCCCTTGATCAGCAGCGGACGCCCGTTGATCGTGTAGGACCGGCCGCCGCTCGAGTTCTTGTTCGCCGTCACCGTGCGCACGCCGAAGCTCGAGTGAGAGGAGTCCGACGCCGTCCCGCCGACGCTCGCGGTCAGGTCGAGGTCGTAGAGCGGCTGCCCGCCCATCCCGGCCGGCCACCAGAGCTGCGGGTTGTCGATCCCGACCACGCCGAACGTGACGGTCTTCTTCTCCTTGGCCGCCAGCGAAACAGTCTGGCTGATCGCCCGCCCGGCGACCGTGCCGGACACCGTCGTGCTCACCGCGCTCGCCGAGTCGTTGCGGACGTCGGCCTTCACGGTCAGGTCGGCGTGGCTCGTCCCGGTCAGCTTCGTGACGACGTGGCCGCCGCGCAGCGCCACCGGGCCGCTGCGCCGGACCAGGACGTCCCGCACGATGCCCATGTTCTGGTCCGGCGGGGTCTGCGCCCAGTCGATCCAGCCCATCGACAGGTCCTTGTTCGGGTCGTTCGGGTAGACCTTGAACGCGACGCTGTTCGTGCCCGCCTTCACCAGCGCGGTGATGTCGAGGTCGTGGCGGGTGTAGGCGCCGTTGACCTGCGTCTTGTCGGCGACGCGCGTCCCGTTGACCCAGACGTCGGCCTTGGACAGCACGCCGCTGAAGTCGAGGTACGTGCGCTGGGTGGTGTCGGCGACCGTGAGGTCGGTGCGGTACCACCAGGGAACCTGGAAGTCCGCGGTCGGCACGTTCTTCATGTTCGTCGAGTAGAACGGGTCGGCGTACTTGCCGTTGGCCAGCAGGCCGGCGTAGACGGTCGAGCGCGGGCCGACCGGGTACCAGCCGGAGGTGTTGTAGCCGGGCTTGGAGACCGCGGCGTCGTCGCTGACCTGCGCGGACGTCTGGATCAGGAAGCCGGGGACCGCGGTGGCCGGGGCCGCGGCCGCGACCACCGCTCTGACCGGTTCCTGCCCGGTGGCCGGTGCGACACTGGCGCCGCTCGCCGCGACGGCCAGCACCGCCGCCGCGAGGAGAGTCCGGGTTCTTCTCTGCCGATAGCTCACTAGCGCGCCTCCTAGGCACCCACGGCGGCGGGGGACAGCGGACCATCGTTAGGGAACTTTCCTAACAATTGCGACGATCGTAGCGGCCCGCTCACGCCGGGAACAGAGGCCGTTCCGTCAGACCCGGGCCGCCTGCCACACCGCGGCGGCCCGCAGGGCCAGCAGGAGCGGCAGGGAACCGTCCTCCCAGAGCCGTTGAGGAAGTGCCTCGCTGAGCGGGACACCGCCGGCCAGCGCGGCGCCGATCGCGGCGAGGTCGACGTCGAAGAGCGTCAGGCCGGCGCTGTAGAGCCGCTCGCCGCTGACCGGCCGGCGCCGGGCGACCTCGGCGCCGTCCACCGCCAGCTCGGTCAGCCCGAAGAACTCCGGTTTGGCGCCGCGCTCCATCCAGCGCGCGAAGCCGACCACCTTCGTCTCGCGGACCTCCTCGGGGGCCAGGCCGCTCTCCTCGCAGAGCTCGCGCTCCATTCCGGCGCGGACCGCGGTGTGCAGCAACCGGCGCGGGCCGCCGTCGGGCGTGCGCAGGTCGCGCGGCTCCAGCGAACCGCTGCCCGAGGGGGCGAGCAGCAGCCCGCTGACGGAGTTGAGCGGCGACTGCCGGACGGTGACCAGCTTGCCGTCGGTGGTGCAGGCGACCGTCGAGACGCCGACGAGGTCGGCCAGCGCGCTGCCGCTCAGCTCGCGCAGCGCGCCGGCGCTGTCGGTGAGCTCGGCCTTGCGCAGGTCGTACTCCTCGCCGGTGTCGGTGCGGGTGATCCGGAGCGCGGCGAGCTCGTTCGAGCAGACGGCGTCGAAGAACCGCGCCCGGTGCAACCGGATCGGCGCGGGCCGGGCCCCGGCGGCGGGCAGCGGTTCGCCGCGCATGCCGACGATCGGGCCGTTGAACAGCAGGCGGCCCCGGGCCCGCAGCGGCAGCACGTGCGGCGCGGTGGCCTTGAGCGACGGCGGCAGCCGGTAGGGCTCCTCGGCGACGTCGATGGTGTGCCGCTCTTCCCACAGGTCCCGGTCGATGGCCGCGCTGACCAGCGCGGTCCCGCGGGCGGGCACGGCGAGGTAGGTGGACTCCGGGTAGGCGGCGGGCGGCGGCAGTTCCGCGGTGGGGAAGGGAGCGGCGATGGTGGTGAACTCGAACCCGGCCCACCGCCGGCGCAGCAGCCGGACGTCCCGGGTGAAGGTGGCGACGCCGAGCGCGAGCGCGACGGCCGACAGCACGACGCCGACGGCGCTGGGCAGGATGGTAACGACGCCGAGCACCACCCCCAGCCCGGACGCGGCGAGCGGCCACTCCCGGGCGCCGAGGAAGCCGAGGTAGTCCGCCTTGGCCCGGGCGCGGCGCGTCAGTTTTCCCATCGCCGCACTGTTTAGCACGCCGGTCTCACCCGGCGTCGAGATACACCCAGTGGCCGTCCTCACGCCGGAAGCGGCTGTTCTCCTCGAGGAACCCGTCCCGCCCCCGGTGGCGGTAGTGCGCCCGGAACTCGACGGTGCCCTCGGCGTGCAGCAGGCCGCCGCCGGTCCGGCCGAGGATCTCCAGCCGCGTCCACTCCTGCCCGGGATCGAGCGTGAGCTGCCGCGGCCGCGTACCGGGGTGCCAGGTGCGCAGCAGGTAGCCGGCGTCACCGACGGCGAAGGCGCTGAACCGCGACCGCATGAGGAGTTCGGCGGTGGGAGCGGTGAGGCCGCCCCCGTGGAACCGGCCACAACAGGCGCCGTAGGACTCGGCTAGGCCGCACGGGCACGAAGTCATGCCGAAATCATCCCACTCGGCTCCGCCGAGATCGCCGCGTGCCGGTCATGCGTGTTACCTCGCGGGAATTCCGGTTTCGAACTCGAGAAGCCTGCGCGATTCGACCACGTGCTCTCCCGTGCGGGTGATGAGCACTTTGTTGCTTTCGAGGTGTACGAGAGCCTTGTCATCCAGTGCTCGTACTGTCCGGCGCAGGTTCTTTTGCATCGAGTCCGCTACCCAGGTCGCGAGTTCGTTCAACGTCGTGGGTGTCGCGCCTCGGTGATACAGGAGAACGAGCACCGTGTCGCTCGCGCGGAGGTCCGCTCGCAGGACTTTGGGTCGGTCGCCGAACATCTGCACGACCGGGTACTTGCGCGTGACCAGTTCCGTGACGAGCCGTTGCGCGGTGTCGGCGTCGACGCGGTCGCTCAACCGGACGAACTCGGCCACCACCCAGTCGAGCACGGCCGTCACCAGGGTGGCGTCCTGGAGGTTCGGGTCGATCCCGTCGGCGAGATGTGCGACGTCCCGGCTGTTGCGGATGTCGTAGACAACACGAAGTGCTCGAGGCAAGTAGATGCGCACAGCCTTGGGAAACTTGGTGGCGTTCAGAGATTCCAGTGCCTTCGCGGTCTTCTCGGTGTTCAGTTGTTCGCCGATGGGCGTATGGTGGCCTTTCGTCATGTGTTCGAGAATCCGGTACGCGGCCTCGCAGAACCTCCCGCCTTCCACGGCGCTGAGGCGATGTCCGCCGAGCAGGTAATTGCGTTTCGCCTCTGCATACGCGTCGAGTAGTTCGGTGGCGAGGGTGTGATCGTATGATGATTCGAGGACGTTCCGAGCCGTGATCACTAGTCACTCTTTTCGTCCGGTGAGCTCTTCTTGCCGCCACCGCCGGACCGCTTCTGTCGGTACGGGTGTTCGTGCAACGCCGCCTTCACCGCCTCGCGGTCCGGCAGTGCCTCGACCACCGCGTCGCCGCGGGCGGTCATCTGCTTCGCTCCCTGCCCGGCCGAGACCACATATCCGCTCTGCCGGTCGGCGTTGTCCAAGTCCCTCGGCAGGTTGCCGAACCTCTGCCCGGCCGCCTCGAGGTTGAGTGCGGAGATGTCCGAGGCCTTGAAGTGGGCCGTGTCCCGGTGGTGGGTGA
Organism: Amycolatopsis sp. NPDC003861; assembly: GCF_053605405.1. Lineage (NCBI taxonomy): Bacteria > Bacillati > Actinomycetota > Actinomycetes > Pseudonocardiales > Pseudonocardiaceae > Amycolatopsis > Amycolatopsis sp. NPDC003861. The sequence goes on along the minus strand of NZ_JBSGJD010000080.1, from coordinate 15,853 downwards.
GGTAGTAGGCGAGGCAGGCGATCCGCTCCACCTGGGAGCCGGGCTTCTTCCGGCTCATGAAGTCGCGAGCGCTGACCGTGTCCTGGCCCGCGCTCGCGGGTGCGTCGGGCGAAGGGTTCTCGTGCGGCTGAATCGTGCTCGAACCGATCGGCGCGAGGTCGGTCAGTCCCAACGACTCCATCAGCCACGAGAGCGCGCGCCGGCGGCCTCCCTCCGCGAGCGGGCTGAGCGCTTCGTAGGAGGCCTGCATGGCTTTGAGTTCGGCGAGGCCGTTCTCGACGGAATCAGCTGTTTTCGTTTCCCGCGGATCGAAATCCGTGTGCACGACGTTGTTCGGGGCTCCGTCGGCGAAGTCGTGCGCGGAGCCTTCTGGAGTGGTCGTTGGCTCGTCTTCCATGGTGATCCTTTCCGGATCTTTCGGCGGTGTGCTCCAAAGCTAGCGCCGAGTTGGCGCGCCTCTGTCGCAGTTATGTCGCACGGCTTTTGCGGTGCCGGTCGCGGAGCGGCATAGTCGCAGGTCGCGATTCCGTCGTGTCACCCGGAAGTGCAGTTTTCCCGTGCTCCGATGTCACTACAATCGTCGCCGTGCAGCTTGGAGGTACCAGTTGTGGCTCAGTCCGACCCCAACGTCCGTGCCGTCGGCGCTCTTCTAAGCCGGCTCCTTGCCGAATCTCCGCCCTACCGGGCGAAGTGGCGGGCCTTGACCTCGCGAGTCACGGGGGAGCTCAATCAGTTGGCGATCGCGAAAGTGATCGAACACCATCTGTGGGAGCAGGACCCGACCGGCCCCGAGCGTACGGCGCGCATGCTGAAAGACCGGGTGAGCCGAGCCTTGACCGGACAGACGCTCTCGTACGAGACCTTGACCTGGTTCGTGGACGCGTTCGACATGACGGAGACGGACCGGACGCACGTTCGCGAGGTCTACGAAGGCCGGCACACGCCGACCAGCGAAATCGCCCATACGCTGCGAAGCAGGCGAGAGATGATCCGTGGGCAGCGGCACCGCACGATCAACCTGGTCGAACGATACGACGTCATCGACGGCTGCCTGAACGTGCGGCGCACGGTGCACACGATCCGGGCGATCGAGGATGGCGTCGACATCTACCTCTTCAACCACGAGCCGGAGGCCTCACGCGTCGAGGTTGCTTACGGCGGGCAGCTCGGCCAGAGCCATGAGTACGGTCGCGGATTGCGGAGCGTCGAAATCAAGCTTGACCGGCCGCTGCAGAAGGACAAGACAGCGGCGCTGGAGTACTTCGCTGTCTTCGATCAGCGGTCCGCTGGGTTGACGGAAGTGCGGAGAGCGGCGTTCGCCAGAGTAGAGAACGCCGACATCGCTGTCGCGTTCACCGGTGTAGTCCCGCGCCGGGTTTGGTGGTGCATCTGGGCGGACCACCTCGGCGGCTCACCGGTCGAGGAGAAACCGATCGAGCTCGTCAACTCCGCGACGAGGAGGTTCGTCGCGTCGATGGAGGACACGGTCGTGGGATTCCGGTGGGAATGGTGACCCGGTCCCGGTCCCGGTCGTCGGCGGTGGCCAGCCGGTCCGCCGTGGACTAATCCGCGTTGACCGGCTTCCCGCTCTTCCGCGCCTCCTGGGCACCCCGCACCGCGAGCCGGTCGGCGCGCTCGTTCTCCGGGTGGCCGGCGTGGCCCTTGACCCACAGCCATTCGACCGTGTGGCCGCCGATCGCCGCGTCGAGGCGTTGCCACAGGTCCGCGTTCTTCACCGGGGCGCGCGCCGCCGTCTGCCAGCCGTTGCTCTTCCAGCGGGGCAGCCACTGCGTGATGCCGTTGCGCACGTACGTGCTGTCCGTGTACACGCGGACCTGCGACGGCCTCGTCAGGCTCTCCAGCGCGCGGATCGGTGCCGTCAGCTCCATGCGGTTGTTCGTCGTCGGCGTGGCTTCGCCGCCGTACAGCTCGCGCTCGTGCCGGCCGTAGCGCAGCACCGCGCCCCAGCCGCCCGGTCCGGGGTTCCCGCTGCACGCGCCGTCGGTGTAGATCTCCACGTCCACGCGGCGACCCTACCGGTCGCGCCCCTCGCCCCGGGCCGCCACGCCGGGTTACGGTGAACCTCCGGAGGGGAACCATGAGCGGGCACGACGACACGGCGGAGGGGGCGCTCCTGGCCTACCTCGCCGACGCCGATCGCGAGTACCTGCTCGCCCGCGGCACCCGGCGCCGGTTCCGCGCCAACGCCCTCGTGCTCATGGAGGGCGACCCCTCCGACCACGTCCACGTGCTGGTCTCCGGCTGGGTGCGCGTCTCCACGATCGTCGAGGACGGCCGCGAGGTGCTCTTCGGCCTGCGCGGTCCCGGCGAGGTGCTCGGCGACCTCGCCGCGGTCACCGGGCGGCCGCGGTCGGCGTCGGTGCGCGCGATCGAACCCTGCACCGTCTTCCAGCTGACCGGCGCGGAGTTCGTCGACGTCCTGCAGGCACGGCCGGCGATCGCCATCGCGACGATCAAGACGGTCGCCGCACGCCTGCGCAACGCCGAGTCCGCCCGGATCGACGCCGCCGCCTTCGACGTCAGCCGCCGCGTCGCGGTCGTCCTGGTCCGGCTGGCCGAGGAGCGGGGCCGGACCGTGCCGGAGGGCGTGGTCGTCGACGCGCTGTCGCAGGAGGACATCGCCGCGCAGATCGGCGCCGCCCGGCGTACCGTCGCACGGGCGCTGCGGGTGCTGCGGGAGCGCGGGATCGTCGAGACCGGCCGGCGCCGCTTCCTCATCCGCGAGCTGCGCGTCCTGCGGGCCTTCGCCCACTCTGAGCCAAACGGCACACAAGACCGGTGACAGCAGGCCTCTGACCGGCACCCCCCGTCCGGCGATCCTGGAGCCCGGCCGGAAAAAAGAATGCGATGCCACCCGGTCGGATTCCTTTCGAGCGAGGTCGGGGAGCCCGTGCCGTGAACGTCTACTGCAAGATTCTGACCCTGGTGAAATCGGTCTTCGCCGCGTTCGTGGCCGGCGCCCTCGCGGGTTTCGCGGTGGCCGCCGGAAGCGCGGCGGAACCGGCAGCTCCGGCGTTGCACGGCTCCGCGCCGCTCTCCACCTCGGCCTGGGTACAGCGATGAGGAGGTGTGTCTGATGGAGAGCCACTCGATCTGGGCCCTGATCTTCGGGGTGAACTGACCTGTGGTGAAACCGGCCGGCCGGCTCGTGGGGGGCCGGCCGGCCGGTATTCCCGAATGCCGGCGTCCGCGATTTGTGCTGCTTTCGGAGAACGGGAACTGGTAACGTGGGAAAGTCGGCCGCGGGGGGACGAGGGGGTGGGACGACGGACGAGCACACCTCCCCGTTCGTGCGCGAGCTGAACGAACTGCGCCGCGGCCGCGGTCTCGACGCCGCCGATCTGCACCAGCGGATCGGCCCCTGCCTGCGGGCCGCGTGCGCAATCACCGAAACCGACCAGCCCGCCGCCGCGCGCCAGAAGCTCGTGCTGCGGCTGACCGAGCTCTGCGGACGGCTGCCGCCGGACCTGAAGCTGGCCGCGCTGGCGGCGCTGGGCCTGCACGAAGAGGCCGCGGGGGAGTTCCTCGACCGGAGGATCTCGTGGCTGGCCAGCGTCCTCGACCGCGACCCGCGCACCGCCCGCCGCCGGATCGACCTGGCGTTCCGCCGGATCGACGAGCTGCTCGGCGCGCCGGCGCCCCGCCGTGACCCGCACCCGCTGGCCGGCTGGTACGTCGAGTCGATGAAGGCGATGCTCCGGCTCGACCGCACCCCGGCGGAGCTGCAGGAGGAGCGCCGGATCGTCGCCGAGGTCGACGAGCTGGACGAGCTGGTCCTGCCGTTCAGCGCGCCGGCCGAACCGGGCAGCGACCCGGTGCCGGACATCACCGCGGACGCCCTGTTCGGCGGCGAAATCGTCGAAGCGCGCCAGATGTCGGCGAGCCACGCGCAGTTCATCATGCGGCTGCCGAACCCGCTGCGGCTCGGCCAGCGCCACGAGTACGGCATCAGGTTCACGCCGCGGCGCACGGAACTGCGGCCGTACTACGCCATGACGCCGTTGCGCCGCTGCGAGGAGTTCACGGTGCGGGTCCGGTTCGACCGGGCGGCCCCGCCGTCGCGGGTGTGGCGCCTCAACGGCGTCCCGGGCCGGGTGGTCGACGACGGCATCGACTCGGGTGACGCGCTGACCGTCAATCGGGTCGGCGAGGTCGGCCTCGAGTTCCACGACCTGCACCAGGGCTTGAGCTACGGGCTGCAGTGGTCGTTCGACTGACACCGAAGTCCGGATAGTGGGACGTGGAATAGCCGCGCCGGCCCCGGGTTGGCACAGTCGTAGCCGACGGAAAGGGGTCCGCGATGAGCACGTTCACCCAGGAGTGGCAGGACTGGAAGGCCCGGCGCGAGACGGACCTGGCCGAGCCGCACGGCTGGCTGGCGCTGGTGTCGCTGGACTGGCTGACCGACTCCCCGCGCGAGTACCCCGGCATCCCCGGCCGCTGGTGGCAGGACGCCGACGCGGCGTACGTCGACCCGGCCGGCGCCTCCCTCTCGCACGAAGGCGAGCCGATCACCGACGTCCGGCGATTCGAGCTGGTCAACAGCGGTGCGGGCACGCGCGTGCTGTCCGGTGACGTCGAGATCGAGGTGGCCCGCCGGTCCGGGTACCTGATCCGCGTCCACGACCCGAAGGCCGAGGTGCTGCGCGAGTTCCGCGGCGTCCCGGCGTACGAGCCGTCGCCGTCGTGGGTGCTGTCCGGGCGGTTCGAGCCGTTCGACGCGCCGCGGCCGACCACCGTCGGCGCGGTCGTGGAAGGCCTGAGCCACGTCTACACGGCGCCGGGTGTCGTGCGCTTCTCGCGCGACGGCGTCGAGCACACGCTGACGGCGTTCAACGGCAAGGACGGCGGCTTCAGCATCCTGTTCACCGACGGGACGAGCGGCGTGACGACCTACGCCGCCAACCGCTCGCTGCCGGTCGGGGCGCCGGGCGAAGACGGCACGGTGACGCTGGACTTCAACCGCGCGGTGAACCTGCCGTGCGCGTTCACGGATTTCGCGACGTGCCCGCTGCCGCCGGCGGGCAACCACCTGCCGTTCGCGGTCGAGGCGGGGGAGAAGATCCCGTACGAGCGCGGGTGACTCCCCCGCCGGGCTTCAGTGGGCCACGTCGATCACCACGCGGTTGGGCGCGGTGAGTGTGAAGACGTTCACCGCGGTCCGCGACCGCACGCCGAGCCCGATCGAAACCTGACCCTCGAAGTCCCCGGTGACGGCGACGGCCATGACGTTGCTCAGGTTCCGCGTCCGGAACTTCGTCGGCCCGGGGTAGGTCGGGTTCCCGTTTTCGTCGTGCGCGGCGGCCGGGTGGACGGCGACGTTGATGAAGAATTCCCCGGTGAGCCACACGATTTCCCCGCTGGCGTCGGCGGTCAGCTCGTCGACGAGCTGGTAGGAGACGGTCGGCGCCGGCCCGCTGGTGAGGTCGAGCACGACCCGGTCGAACCCGGTGTTGAGCCCGGTCCGGATGTTCGTCATGGTGGGCGTCACGGGAGCGGCGCCCCGGGCGGGCGAGGCCGCGGCGAGCACCCCGCTCCCGGCGACCAGCAGGCTGACCGCGGCGAGTGCGTGCCACTTGGTTCTGGACATGGTGGGCCTCCTGGCGGAGAGAACCGATGGACGTCCCAGCGCTGGGTGCGCTGGAGACGCCCGGTTCGTCCGCGAAGTTGCCCCCGTGTCCTCTATCGTTACCCGGCTGCTCCGTCCGGGTCCGCGACCTTGTCGACGACAGCCCACCAGAGGAAGTCGCGGGCGCGCGTCGCCGCGACGAGGCGTTGCCGGTCGCGCAGTTCCGACGCCTCCTCCGCGGCGGCCCCGCTTTCGCCGGCCCGGGCCGGGAACTCGACGACCAGCACGGCCTGAAAGTCGAGGCCCTTCGCGCGGTGCACGGTGCCGACCTTGAGGTGCTCGTCGGGAGCGCCGGAGTAGTCGTCGAGGGACAGGACGGGGACGCCGGCCTCGCGCAGGATCCGCCGGCACCGGACGAGGTCCTGGCGCTGGAAGACGATCAGCGCGGTCTGCCCGAGCGGGGTGGTCAGGCCGGCGATCCGCCGGGTCAGTTCGGCCGCGAGGTCCGCTTCGGTGCCGCGCCAGGACACCGCCGTCCCGCCGGTGTTGCCCGCCTCGGCGTTCTTCAAGGCGATCCCGGACGCGCCGTCGAGGTCGTCGACTTCGTTGCGCGCGTCGAACCGCTGGGCGAAGGCCAGGACTTCGGTGCGGTTGCGGTAGTTGACCCGCAGCACCTCGCCCCGGCCGAGGACCGGGATGCCGGCGTCGGAGAGCCGCCAGCCGCCCGGGTACACCTGCTGCTGGCCGTCGCCGACGAGGAGGAGCTGGTTCGGGCCGGTGCCGGCCAGCTCCTTGATCAGCCGCAGCCCGTTCAGGGTGATGTCCTGCACCTCGTCGACCACCACCGCGGCGTACCGGGTTTCCTGCGGCTCCCGCCGCAGCTCGGCCAGCGCGATGTCGATCACGTCGTTGTGGTCGTGCAGCCCGCGTTCGGCGAGCATCTCCTGGTAGGTCTCGTAGAACTGCCACACCGCGGCCTTCTGCTCGCCGCCCAGCCGGACCTCGCGCCCGCGCCGGGTCGCCGGACGACGGTACTCCTCGAGCGTGGTGAACCCGCGGCCCTTGATGACCCGGTCGAGCTCGGTGCGCCAGTACTCGTCGTGCCGCTCGATCGGCTCCAGCACGGCGCGGTGCCGCGACCAGGCGCGGCCGAACGCGGTCCGCACCCCGCGCGCGTCGACCTCGACCGGCCGTCCGCGTCCGGTCAGGAACCGGCGCACCCAGGCGTGGAGGTGCACGAACTCGGCCCGGTCGCCGAATTCCGGGGCCAGCCGGCGGAACGCGGCCTCGTGGACGGGCGGCAGGGTGCGCACGAAGGTGGTGAAGAGCACCGGCCCGGAGGTCCGCCGGGCGACGTGCCGGAGCCGGTGCAGCGCAACGACGGTCTTCCCGGTCCCGGCCGGCCCGCTGATCCGCGCCGGCCCGCGGTAGTCGCGCGTGACGACGGCCCGCTGGTGCGGGTGCAGGAAGGTGAGCCACGAGTCGAACGGCCGCAGCTGAGCGGCGGCGACCTCGGCCTCGACGAGGGCATCGGCGTCGAGGAAGCCCGCAGCCGCCTCACCGGCTTCGGGCGGCCTGACGCGCAGCGGGACGTAGCCGTCGAGGATCTCGGCGGCCTGTTCGCCGATCGCGTCGATCTGACGCCGGTCGAGGTGCGGTGCGGCGGGCTTGAGCAGCTTCGCCAGCTCGGTCTCGGCGACGACGCGGAACGGGCCGGGGTCCCGGATGGGCCGCTTGGGGCCCGGGGTGACGAGCACGAAGTGGACGGCACTGCCGGTGAGCTCCCGGCCCCGGCCGTCCCGGATCCCGGCCCAGCTTTCTTCGGCGTGCCGGACGAGGGCATGGGGACCCGGCGGCGGGCCGGCGGCGATCGTGACGGCGAAGAGGCCCTCGGGGCCGATCAGGAAGGCGTCGGCCCGCCGGCCGGCCGGCGCGGCCCGCACGAACAGCCGCCAGCGACCGGCGGTCTCGACGAGCAGGGCGGTGAGAATCCGGCGGCGATCGCCGTCGAGCTGCGGGATGTGCTCGGTGAGCAGTGCCGAAGCCTGCTGCTGGAGCACCCGCTTGGCGTGCTTGGTGAGACCCACCGACCCTCCCCGTCCGTCGCGCGGTCACCAGCCGCGGTCGCGCCACTCCTTCAGCTTCGGCCGCTCGGCGCCCAGCGTCGAGTCGTCGCCGTGGCCCGGGTAGAACCACGTCTCGTCCGGCAGGTCCCCGAAGAGCCGTGTCTCGACGTCGTCCAGCAGCGATGTGAAGTTCTCCGGCGACGACGTCTTCCCGACACCGCCCGGGAACAGCGAGTCCCCGGTGAACAGGTGCGGGTGACCCGCCGGGTCCCGGTACAGCAGCGCGATCGAGCCCGGCGTGTGTCCGCGCAGGTGGATCACCGACAGCGTGACTTCGCCCACCGTCAGCGTGTCGCCGTGCTCGACCAGGAAGTCCGGCGGCACCGGCAGGGGTTCGGCGTCCAGCGGGTGGGCCGCCGTGTTCGCGCCGTTCGCTCCCGCCACCGCGCCGAGGGCCTGCCAGTGGTCCTGGTGCTGGTGGGTCGTCACCACCGTCTTCAACGACGGCCGGTCCGGGCCGTGGCCGATCAGGTCGGAGATGCGGTCCGGGTCGTTCGCCGCGTCGATGAGCAACGCCTCGTTCGACGCCCGGCACACCAGGAGGTACGCGTTGTTGTCCATCGGGCCGACGGACAGCTTGGTGATGGTCAGCGCGTCGAGCGTGCGCCGGGCGGCGTCGCCGCCCGGGTCGACGTGCCCCGTGTAGGTGTCCACGATGTTCACCGTGCACACGGTAGTCGTTTCGCTCCAACCGGTTCCACCCGCACAAGCACCCGGCCACCCCGCCACGTAGGCTCAGCGGGAACCCCCGCCAGCCGACCTCAGGACGACCGTGCCCACCTCCCCGACGCCGCGCCGGATCAGCTGGGACCTCCTCCGGGTCGTCGCCGTGCTGGCCGTCGTGCTCGGGCACGTCACCCACCAGGGTGCCCTGCTGCACCCGGAACTCACGGGGTACCCCTTCCGGGTGACAGCGCAGTTCGGCGCCGCGATCCTGCTGGTGATCTCCGCCTTCTTCGTTTGCGCCAGCCTCCGCAAGGGCAACCCGCGCCGGTGGCTGTGGAACCGCGTCGCGCGCCTCGTGCCCGCCTACCTGGTCGCGGTCCTGCTGACCTACGTCGTGACGCGGTGGGCCGCCATCTCCTTCAGCGGCCTGCCTTACCCGCCCGGCGTCACCGGGTTCCTCTTCGGCGTCCCGCAGGGCCCGCCGACCGACCCCTCGCCGTGGTACATCCCGACCTGGCTGGACCTGCTCGCCAACCTCGGCATGGTGCAGGAGTGGGGCATCCGGTCGGAGACGTTCTACTACCTCGACGGCTCCTACTGGACGCTGCCGGTGCAGCTGCTCGCCTTCACCGGCGCCGCCCTGCTGTGGCCGCGGTCGTGGCGCACCCACCGGCTGACCGTCGCCCTGCTCTGGGCGCTGATCCTGGTCCCGCTCGCGCTGCGGTTCCTCGTCTTCGCGCCCGGGACGGCGAGCCCGGTCGTCGAGACGTTCTACTACGGCCTGGGCCTGCACCGGCTGCACGTCTTCGCCATCGGCGTCGCGATCTGGCTGTGGGCGCAGCGCCGGCTGAAGACGTGGCACATCGCCCTCTTCGTGCTCGCCGCCGTGGCCGCGCAGGACCTGCAGGTCTTCCCGTTCCACGTCGCCCTGCCGCAGGACGCGCAGCGCTGGCCGTCCACGATCGGGTTCGCCGTGCTGCTCCTGCTGGTCTGCGTGGCCGCCCGCGGCCCGGACTGGCGGTTCCCCGGACTGGCGCGGATCGCCCCGGCCGTCACCTGGCTCGCGGGCATCTCGTATGGTCTTTACCTGGTGCACCAGGAACTGGGCTACATCCTGGCCCGCGCCCTGCTCGACCTCGGCCTCCCCGGCTGGCTGCGGCTCCCCGTCGTCGTCGGCGCCGCCGTGCTGGCCGGCTGGGCGGTCACCGCGGGGGTCGAACGCCCGGCCCACCGGTGGCTCACCAGACGTCGAAAGCCCGAAGAACCGCAGGTCAAGGACGCGGAACCCGTTTTTGTCGGTGGTGGCTCGTAGCATGGATCGCGGCCGCCCGTGCAGCTTGACACCGGGTCGGCGACCGCACTGAAGAAGACATTGAGAGGACCCTGGCGTGGCTGATCGCCTCGTTGTTCGCGGTGCCCGCGAGCACAACCTCCGCGGCGTAGATCTCGACCTGCCCCGCGACAGCCTGATCGTGTTCACCGGCCTGTCCGGGTCGGGGAAGTCGAGCCTCGCCTTCGACACCATCTTCGCCGAAGGGCAGCGCCGCTACGTCGAGTCGCTCTCGGCGTACGCCCGGCAGTTCCTGGGCCAGATGGACAAGCCGGACGTCGACTTCATCGAGGGCCTCTCGCCCGCGGTGTCGATCGACCAGAAGTCGACCTCGCGCAACCCGCGCTCCACCGTGGGCACGATCACCGAGGTCTACGACTACCTGCGCCTGCTCTACGCCCGCGCCGGCAAGGCGCACTGCCCGACCTGCGGCGAGGCGATCAGCAAGCAGACCCCGCAGCAGATCGTCGACCAGGTGCTCGCCATGGAGGAGGGCACCCGGTTCCAGGTGCTCGCCCCCGTCGTCCGCGGGCGCAAGGGCGAGTACGTCGACCTGTTCGAGAACCTGCAGCAGCAGGGGTACGCGCGCGTGGTCGTCGACGGCACGGTCCACGCGCTCACCGACCCGCCGAAGCTGAAGAAGCAGGAAAAGCACCAGATCGGCGTGGTCATCGACCGGCTCACGGTGAAGGCGGCCTCGCGCCAGCGCCTCACCGACTCGGTCGAGACGGCGCTGCGCCTGGCCGACGGGCTGATCGAGCTCGAGTTCGTCGACCTCCCGGAGAACGACCCGCACCGGATCCGCGGCTTCTCCGAGAACCTGGCCTGCCCGAACGGCCACCCGCTGGCCATCGAGGACCTCGAGCCCCGCTCGTTCTCCTTCAACTCGCCCTACGGCGCCTGCCCGGAGTGCACCGGTATCGGCATCCGCAAGGAGGTCGACCCGGAGCTGGTGGTCCCGGACGACGAGCTGTCCCTGGCCGAGGGGGCGATCGCGCCGTGGTCGGGCGGCCAGAGCGCGGACTACTTCATCCGGCTGCTGGAGTCGCTGTCGGAGACCATCGGCTTCCGGATGGACACGCCGTGGCGGCGGCTGCCCGCACGCGCCCAGAAGGCGGTGCTCCACGGCGTCGACGAGCAGGTCCACGTCCGCTACAAGAACCGCTACGGCCGCCAGCGCTCGTACTACGCGAACTTCGAGGGCGTCATCCCGTTCCTCGAGCGGCGCCAGGAGCAGACCGAGTCCGAGTACATGCGCGAGCGGTACGAGGGCTACATGCGCGAGGTGCCGTGCCCGGCCTGCCAGGGCACCCGGCTCAAGCCGGAGATCCTCGCGGTGACGCTGCAGCACAAGACCCGCGGCGACATGTCCATCGCCGAGGTCTGCGGGCTGTCCATCGCCGAGGCGTCCCAGTTCCTCGACGAGCTGGAGCTGGGGCAGCGCGAGGCGATGATCGCCGGCGCGGTGCTCAAGGAGATCCAGGCGCGGCTGCGCTTCCTGCTCGACGTCGGCCTGACGTACCTGTCGCTCGACCGCGCGTCCGCCACACTTTCGGGTGGTGAAGCGCAGCGCATCCGGCTGGCGACGCAGATCGGCTCCGGCCTGGTCGGCGTGCTGTACGTGCTGGACGAGCCGTCGATCGGCCTGCACCAGCGCGACAACCACCGCCTGATCGAGACGCTGACCCGGCTGCGGAACCTGGGCAACACGCTGATCGTCGTCGAACACGACGAGGACACCATCCGCTCCAGCGACTGGGTGGTCGACATCGGCCCGGGCGCGGGCGAACACGGCGGCCACATCGTCCACAGTGGACCGTACAAGAAGCTGCTGAAGAGCAAGGAGTCGCTGACCGGGCAGTACCTGTCCGGCCGGCGCCGGATCGAGGTGCCGGCCATCCGTCGGCCGATCGACAAGAAGCGGCAGCTGACCGTGGTGGGCGCGCGTGAGCACAACCTGCGCGGGCTGGACGTCTCGTTCCCGCTCGGCTGCCTGGTCTCGGTCACCGGCGTCTCCGGCTCGGGCAAGTCCACGCTGGTGAACGACATCCTCGCGACGGTGCTGGCGAACAAGCTCAACGGTGCCCGTCAGGTGCCGGGCCGGCATACCCGGGTGAACGGCCTGGGCAACGTCGACAAGCTGGTGCGCGTCGACCAGTCGCCGATCGGGCGCACCCCGCGGTCCAACCCGGCCACCTACACGGGTGTCTGGGACCACGTCCGCAAGCTGTTCGCCGCGACCACCGAGGCGAAGGTGCGCGGCTACCAGCAGGGCCGGTTCTCGTTCAACGTCAAGGGCGGCCGCTGCGAGGCGTGCGCCGGCGACGGCACGATCAAGATCGAGATGAACTTCCTGCCGGACGTCTACGTCCCGTGCGAGGTCTGCAAGGGCGCCCGGTACAACCGGGAGACCCTCGAGGTGCACTACAAGGGCAAGACCGTCTCGGACGTGCTCGACATGCCCATCGAGGAAGCCGCGGAGTTCTTCGAGCCGATCAAGGCCATCCACCGCCACCTGCAGACGCTGGTGGACGTCGGCCTCGGCTACGTCCGGCTCGGCCAGCCCGCGCCGACGCTGTCCGGCGGTGAGGCGCAGCGCGTCAAGCTGGCCAGCGAGCTGCAGAAGCGCTCGACCGGCAAGACGGTGTACATCCTCGACGAGCCGACCACCGGTCTGCACTTCGAGGACATCAACAAGCTGATCGGCGTGATCAACGGCCTGGTCGACAAGGGCAACTCGGTGATCGTGATCGAGCACAACCTCGACGTGATCAAGACCTCCGACTGGATCATCGACATGGGCCCCGAGGGCGGCTCGGGCGGCGGCACGGTGGTCGCCGAGGGCACGCCGGAGCACCTGGCGGACATCGAGGACAGCTACACCGGCCAGTTCCTGAAGACGGTCCTCTAGGCCGGCCGGCGGCTACCGCTCCTTCCCCGTGGTCTGGTGGACCACGGGGGAGAGCGGGCCGTAGTGCAGGGCCCGGAGCCGGTAGGCCGACCCCTCTTCGCCGTGGAGCAGCGAGAGCGCGCACGTCGTCACGTCCGGGTCGGTCACCTCGACCGGGTCGAAGTCCGGCGCGCCCGGGCGGCGGATCTCCAGCAGGAAGCCGGCCTCGTCGCGCGTGCGGTCGGCCCAGGTGAACGTCACCGTGCCGCCCGCGGTCGCCGTGTGCAGGTCCGTCGAGACCGGGCCGGTGAACGGCTGCACCCGGTAGTAGAACGGCGTCTCCGGGATCAGGTCCGGGTGGTGGTAGCTCGTCACGTGCGGGGCCAGGAAGCGCAGCGTCGTCCACGGCCCGGCCGGGTTGTTCGCGTACTCGACGCGGTGCCCGGCGTCGTCGTCCGGCCACGTCAGCACCACGTCCGTGGGGGAAGCCAGCGTCGCCGTGAAGGCCGGCGGAGGAGCCGCGGAACAGCCCGCCGCGAGCAGCGCCACCAGGACGAGGGGTTTGACGGGCACGGCGGCCTCCCGGAACGGCGGGGGCGGCGGTGCGGACGTGACGAGCTTAGGAAGCCGCCCGCACGGCGACAAGATCGTGCCGATCACCGGGACACACCAATCCGGCGGCGAACCGGCACCGAACGGCCCGAAAACCCGGCTGAACCGTTTCGCGCCCGCCGCCGTGTTCTGGGTGTCGAGGTCCGCCGGATGGCGGAGCCGCCCTCACCGAGGAGAGAACGTCATGAACCGTATCCGGCCGGTGGTCGTCAGCGCGGTGGCGCTGTTCGCCGTCGCCTCCCTGTCCGCCTGCGGTGACATGGCGGGCGGTGCCCAAGGGCCGCAACACGGGGAGCCGGGGCACAAGATGCTCCAGGTCGCCACGGTCAACGGGGTCGGCGCGGTGGTCACCGACGCCGACGGCAAGACGCTCTACCGGTTCGACAAGGACCTCTCCTCGCCGCCGACGTCCAACTGCGACGGTGACTGCACGAAGTCCTGGCTGCCGATGCTGGCCGGGGTCGCCACCCCGATGCTCAAGGGCATCCAGGACACCCAGGTGGGCACCGCGACCCGCAAGGACGGCAGCAAGCAGATCACCCTCAACGGCTTCCCGCTGTACGAGTACGCGGGCGACAAGGTCGCGGGCGACATGAACGGCCAAGGCGCCAACGGCACGTGGTTCGCCGTCGCGCCCGACGGCAGCAAGATCACCGCGAAGAGCAAGGCCGGCGGCGCCGGGTACTGACAGACGACGGGTTTCCGGGCAGAACGAGGAAGGACGGGCAGCCGATGAACACCATGGTCGCGCTGCGCTCGGCGCACGCACCGCCGGTGGAGCTGAGGGTTGCAGTACTGTCCTCGCCGACTCAGAACACCGTCGGGAGGACGAGGGTGGCCATAGGAGGCAGGCGGCCTAAGAAGGCCAAAGGCGAAGACCTGATTCGGCAGCTGTACGCCGAACACGGGCGAAGCCTGCTGGCCTACGCGACGAGGCTGACCGGGGATCGGGCGGCAGCCGAGGACGTGGTCCAGGAGACGCTCGTCCGTGCGTGGAAGCACGCGGACGACTTGCAGAACGACGGGAAAGGCTCGGTGCGCGGCTGGTTGCTGACCGTCGCGCGCAACCTGGTCACCGACCGGGCACGGGCCAGGGCGGCTCGGCCACAGGAAGTGGCCGAACCGGCCGAAGGGGTGCCGACCCCGGCCGTCGAGCGCGATCACGCCCAGGGCGTGGTCGACTCGATGACCGTGCTCGGCGCGATGGACGGGCTGTCCAACGAGCATCGAGAGGTCCTGGTGGAGATCTACTACCGGGGACGGACGGTGGCCGAAGCGGCGAGAACACTGGGCGTCGCACCGGGTACCGTGAAATCAAGGTCGTACTACGCACTACGAGCACTCAGAGCAGCGATGATTTCGAGCGGAACGGAGGTGGCGCGATGAACTCGGTGGACGAGAGTCACACGCAGCTCGGCGCGTACGCCCTCGGCGCGCTCGATCCCCACGAGGCAGCCGACTTCGAGCGGCGGCACCTGCAGACCTGCGCGCAGTGCCGGTTCGACCTGAACGAGCTCGTGGCCCTGCGCGACTCGCTCGACGAGGTACCGCCCGAGGCGTTCCTCGAAGGGCCGCCCGAAGGCGGGGACCTGCTGCTGCAGAAGACCCTGCGCCGGGTGCGCGACGAGGAGGAGCGCGTGGCGCCGCCCCGCTCGTCCCGCCGGGGCCTCGCCCTGGTCGCGGCGGCGGTGCTGGTGGTGGCCGCCCTCGGCGGCGGTGTGCTGGTGGGACGGCAGACGGCCTCGGACGGCGGGACCATCGCGGCGCCGCAGTCGGATGTCCCCGGCACGAAGAACGTCGAAGGGCGGGATCCGACCACCGGCGTTCAGCTGGCCGCGTCGGTGGCCCCGTTCCAGGGCTGGGTCAAGGTGGACGTCAACGTCAAGGGCGTCAAGGCCGGCGAGAAGTGCCTGCTCCAGGTGGTCACCAAGGAAGGCCAAGCGGTGACCGCGGGCAGCTGGCAGGTCTCGGAGAAGTGGGAGAACCAGGGCTTCAACCTCGACGGGTCGGCGCTGGTCGCCCCCGACGACGTGAAGTCGGTCGACATCGTCACGGTGGACGGCCGGAAGCTGGTCTCGGCCCAGGTGTGACGTGACGGGCGCGCGCTACCGGTTCCGCAGCACGTGGCTGCTGCCGGGAACCGCGCCCGGGCGGGTGTTCGGCGTGGTCACCGACCTCGCCGGCTACCCGAGGTGGTGGTCGGACGTCCGCGCGGTGCGCCGCGTGGACGACGACACCGCCGAGCTGGTTTGCCGGTCCCGGCTGCCGTTCCGGATCGTCGTCCGGATGCACCGGGACCACCAGGACGAGCGCACGGGCCTGATGCGGGTCAGGCTCAGTGGCGACCTCGACGGGACCCTGACGGGAGCGGTCCGCGCGGCGGGCGCGGGCACGCTGCTGGAAATCACCCAGGACGTTCAGGCCCGGAAGGAGTTGCTGCGGCGCTTCGACACGGTGGCCCGGCCGCTCTTCCGCGCGAACCACGCGCTGATGATGCGGCGGGGCCACCGTGGGCTTTCGACCTACCTCACCTGACCCCCGGTCACAAGCGCCCCAATGTGGCGTTGGTTGCGTCAGACGCACCCAATGTGGCGTTCGGTGCGTCAGACGCACCGAACGCCACATTGAGGTTTTCTCAG
>NZ_JBSGJD010000079.1:0-36430 GCF_053605405.1 Amycolatopsis sp. NPDC003861 | reverse complement strand
GGCCGGGCACCGCGTTCTCGTCCTCGACCGCGGTGCCATCCCGAACCCCGCGTCGACCTCGTCCGACCAGCACCGGGCCCTGCGGGTGCTGCGCCCGGACGACGTCGACGGCACCGCGCGGATGGCCGAAGCCCGCCGGCGGTGGGCGGAACTCGAAACGCTGCTGCGGGTCCGCTTCGTGCGGCCCGTCGGTGTCGTCACCGCCGGCACCCCGGACGAGCTCGCGCGGGCCTTCGACACCGCCCGCCAGGCCGGGGTGCCCGCCACCGCCGTCGCCCCGGACACGCTGCCGCCCGTGGTGTTCCCCGACGGGACCGGCGGCGTGTTCGACCCCGGCGGGGCCGTGCTGCTGGCCGATCGGTTCCTGCGCGCGGCCGTCGACTGGCTCGCCGCGCAGCCCGCCGTGACGCTGCGGTCCGGGTGCGCCGCCGCCGGTGTCCAGGACCACCGGCTGGTCCTGGACACCGGCGAGGAGCTCGGCGCGGACGTCATCCTGCTCGCGGGCGGGCCGTGGACCAGCGCCCTGGGCGGGCCGCCCGTCGTGCTGTACCGGCAGACCATGGCCTACCTGCGCCCGCCGCCGCACCTGGCGGCCTGGTGGGCGTCGGCGCCCGGGGTCGGCCGGATCGGGGGCGACCGCCGGGCCTGGCTGCTGCCGCCCGGGGGCGGGACCCTGCTCAAGATCAGTTCGGACGCGGTGTGCCGGGAAGTCGCCACCACCGCGGATCCCGACCGCGAGCCGTGGGCCGGCCGGCTGCTTTCGGAGCGGCTCCTCGCCGGGGACCACACCGTGGTGGCGACCAAGGACTGCCACTACGCGGCCGATGCCGTCACGGGTGGGCCCGTCCTCGCCCGGATTCACCCGTCGGTGTGGGCCCGCTCGGCCTGCGGCGGCTCCGGGTTCGGCGCCGCTCCGCTCGTCGCCCGGGAAATCCTCGGCGCCATCGAAGAAGTGACCGACAAGGAGTGTGCGTAGTGGAGTTCACGATCGTGGGGGCCGGCATGGCCGGCGCGTTCCTCGCGCTCTCGCTGGGCCGGCAGGGACACGTCGTGACGGTGTACGACCGCCGCCCGGACCCGCGCGGGACGACCGTCGCGGCGACGTCGATGAATCTGGGCCTGTCCCGGCGCGGCCTGGCCGCTCTGGACCGCCTGGGGCTGCAGGACGAGGTGAAGCGGTTCGTCGTGCCGATGCGCGGGCGGCTGCTGCACAACACCGACGCCGGGCTGCGGTTTTCGCCCTACGGCGACGGCGGCATCCTCGCCATCCAGCGCCAGGACCTCAGCGCGGTGCTGGTGGACGCCGCCCTCCGGGAACCCGGGGTGCGGTTCGTCTTCGACACGCGGTGCACCGGCGTGGACCGCGACCGGCCGTCGGCGACTTTCGAGGGCTCGGACGGGAAGTCGTTCACGGTGCAACCGGACGTCGTGGTGGGCGCGGACGGCGCGTTCTCGGCCGTTCGCCGGTTCATGCACCACGAGCTGCGCGCGGAGTTCTCGCAGAGCTACCTGGAGTGGGGCTGGCGCGAGCTGCACATCCCGGCCGCCGCCGACGGCAGCCACCGGATGGCCGACGACGTCTTCCACCTGTGGCCCCGCGGCGACACCATGATGTTCGCCCACCCCAACCGCGACGGGTCCTTCACCTGCTCGTGCGTCCTGCCGTTCCACGGCCCGGCCGGCTTCGACTCGCTGCGGACGGCGTCGGACGTGGAGGCGTTGTTCCGCCGGGAGTTCCCCGACGTCCTGGCCCTGGTCCCCGACCTCGGCGAGGCGTTCCTGCGCCGGCCCACCTTCAACCTGGTCACCGTCAGCACCGCCCCGTGGACCTACGAGGGCAAGGTGGTGCTGATCGGCGACGCCTGCCACGCCGTCTACCCGTTCCTGGCCCAGGGCATGAACTCGGCCTTCGAGGACGCGCTCGAGCTGACCGACAGCCTGGCCGCCCACCCGGCCGACCCGGCGGCGGCGCTGGCCCGGTACTACGCCCGCCGCAAGCCCAACACCGACGCGCTCGCCACCATGTCCCACCGCAACTTCGCCGAGTTGCGCGACACGGTCCGGTCCCCGGCGGTCCGCCTGGAGCGGGCCTGCGACACGGTGCTGGAGAAGCTGTTGCGTCACCGCTGGATGCCGTTGCACGCCATGGTCACCAACACCACGATCCCCTACCGGCAGGCCCAGCACCGGGCCAGCCGCCAGCACCGCCTCCTGAAGTTCCTCGGCGCGGCCGCCCTCTCGGCCGCTGCCCTCGCCGCGGGTCGCCGGCTTCGCCGCTGACCCCCCGCACCGGAAAGAGGCCTTCGCCGAACCAGCGGCGAAGGCCTCTTTCCGTTTTGCGGGAACGCCCTTACCCGGGACGGACCTCGATCCGCACCAGCCCGGCGGCTTTCTCCGCGCGCTGCAGGGCTTCGGCCGGGCTGTCCGCCTGAGCCATGACCAGGCCCGAACGGTCCCAGGAGCTGCGCAGGCCGGCGAACCGGTGCCCGGGGCCGACCTGGAGGTCGACGAGGAACACGCCCTCGACCCGGCGGGCCTGCTCCAGGCCGACCACGGCCTCGATCACGCCGGGCTCCATCGGGACGAACCGGACCGCCGCACCGCCGGTCGCCCGCGCCGGCAGCTCGGGCGGGGTTTCGCCGCGCATCACGGCGAAGTACGCGCGCAGCAGCTCGATCGAGTAGGCGCGGTCGATGATCTCCATGATGCCGTCCCCGGCGATCCGGCCCGCGCACTCCACCAGGTACGGCACGCCGTCGTCGCCGACGATCCACTCGCAGTGGACGATCCCGTCGGCGAACCCGGTGGCCGTGACGACCCGGCGGGTCACCTCCGCCAGCGTTTCGGTGAGCTCGCCGGGGATGTCGGCCGGCACGATGTGGGCCAGCTCCACCGGGTACGGGCCCGGGTAGAGCTGTTTGCCCGTGACGTTGGCGAACAGCTGCCGGCCGCCGCGGACGAGCAGCTCGACGCTGTACTCGGCGCCGGGCACGTACCGCTCGGCCAGCATCCGCAGTTCCATCGGCCGGTCCGGGACGAAGATGCCCTCGTCCTGCTCGAGGCAGTTCGCCCAGGCCCGCTCGGCTTCGGCCGGGTCGCGGACGATCCGGGTCCCGACGGAGGCCTGCCGGTTCGCCGGCTTGAGCACCACCGGCCCCGGGTGGGCGCGCATGAACTCGAGCACGTCCGCCGGGCCGGTCACGGTGGTGCTTTCCGGGTTGGCCAGCCCGGCCGCCGCGCTGACCCGGCGCAGCACGGCCTTGTCCCGCAGGATGAGCGCGGCGCCGAGGCTCGCGCCCGGCAGGCCGTAGCGTTCGGCGAGCCGGGCGGCGAACGGCGTGGCGTACTCGATCAGCGGGATCACCGCGACCGGGTCCAGGTCCGGGTGGGCGGCGTGGAACTCGTCGGCCGAGCCGGGCCGGGCGTGCTCCCACTCGACCAGTTCCCGCACCAGCGCGGAACCGGCCAGGCGGGCACGCAGGTCGCGCTTGCGGACCACGTCCGGCTCCTCGACGAGGACGACCGAGCCGTCGGGCTCGGCGCCGGTGAGGGCCAGCAGCACCGGCGTCACGAACCCGACGACCAGGACGGGCCGCTCACGCATCGGCGTCGGACTCGGTCTTCGGCTTGTCCACGATGCCGAGCATGAACCGCATGGAGGGCCGGGCCCCGACCAGGTGCGCCCCGACCGTCTGGGTGACGCGGTCGCGGGCGGTCGGGTGCATGGCCATGGTCACCGCGTCGCGGAGCCACCGGTTCATCGGGTCACCGGAGCGGATCGCGGCGGTGCCGAGCAGGTCGCACAGCCGCAGCACGACCCGCTTGGCCATCTGGAACGCCTGCCAGCCGGTCAGGGCCGGGGCGACCCGCTCGTCGGGGGTGAGGTCGTCCAGCGTGCCGGTGCCGTCCGCGGTGACCTCCCACTGCCGTTCCAGGGCGCGGTACACCCCGGCCCGGGTGGTGCTGTAGTCGGCCTCGCACTCGGCCAGGGTGATCTGGATGTGCTCGTTGTCCTTCCAGGCGAGGCCGCTCATCCGCCAGGGCGAGCCCTTCAGCATGTCGACGCGCTCGATGGTGAGGTCGCGGACGTAGTCCAGGGCGGCCCGCGCGACGCCGAGCGGGGCGCCGCACATGCTGCGCTGGATGACGTCCGGCTGCACCAGCGGCCCGTTGGGGACCTTCGGGTTGTCGAAGGTCAGGGTGTGGTTCTCCGGGACGAAGACGTCGGTGATCGTGTAGTCGCTGCTGCCGGAGCCGCACAGGCCGAGGGTGTACCAGTTGTCGAGGGAGCGGATCTGTTCCTGCGGGACCATGAACAGGCGGGACTCGTGCGGGTTGCTGCCGTCGGGGCTGGCGTAGGGTTCGCCG
Source organism: Amycolatopsis sp. NPDC003861 (assembly GCF_053605405.1). Classification (NCBI taxonomy): domain Bacteria; kingdom Bacillati; phylum Actinomycetota; class Actinomycetes; order Pseudonocardiales; family Pseudonocardiaceae; genus Amycolatopsis; species Amycolatopsis sp. NPDC003861. The sequence continues at coordinate 32,062 of NZ_JBSGJD010000079.1, read as the reverse complement.
TTCTCGAACACCATGGCGCCGGAGGCCACCCAGTCGGCGTGGGTCGAGCCGCTGCCGAAGCCCCACCGGCCGGTGAGCATGTAGCCGCCGGGGACGCGTTCGGCGTGCCCGGTCACCGGGAGCACCCCGGCGGAGTGCATGTCGATGCTGGTGAACATCCGGCGGGCTTCGTCCTGGTCGAGGAAGTTCGCGTGCAGGCCGATGTCCGAGCCGAGCTTGGCGCACCAGCCCACCGAGGCGTCGCCGTAGGACAGTGCCTCGATCACTTCGGTCTGCTCCATCGAGGTCATCTCGGGGCCGCCCCAGGCCCGGCTGAAGCCGATGCGGAAGACGCCGGCGTCGCGCAGCAGCTGCACGACGTCCTCGGGCAGGCTCCGGTTCGCCTCGATCTCGGCGGCCCGTTCGCGCAGGACCGGCGCGAGCGCCTTCGCGTTCTCGAGGATCTGCGCGCCGGTCAGCGGCACATCGGTGCGGGCGGGCTCGGTCATGGTCATGCGGAAACTCCCTCGTGTTCGTCGACGTCGAGCAGCCCGGCGGGCATCTCGAAGGCGGTTCCGGGTTCCGGTGGGCCGACCGGGACGGCGTCGACCCGCACCGCGGCGGCGGCGGTGTCCAGGCGCCGGTCGCAGGTTTCGGGGTCGTCGGCCTCGCACACCACGAACGAGTGGCGGGCGAGGTAGCCGCCGGGGGGCAGCCGCAGGGTGGTGCCGGGTGCGGTCATCGGCGCCGCGAGGACCAGCCCCGGCACCTGCGCGCGATCGGTGGGGACGGTGATCTCGTCGACCCGGCAGTCGTGTTCCGGGTAGCCGAACCGGATGCCGGCCACCGCGTTCCGGCTGCGGGTGATGGCCGGCCGGTGCCCGGTGGCGACGGCGAACAGGACGTCGCCGGGGTCGATGCCGGTGGCCGTCTTGCCGAGGAACGGGATCAGGTCGCCGCCGAGGCGCCCGTTGACCTCGATGATCACCGGGCCGCGGTCGGTCAGCCGGACCTCGGTGTGGGTGATGCCGTCTTCCACGCCGAGCGCGCGGTGCGCCCGCACCAGGACGTCCAGTAGCTCGGTGTCGTGCAGCAGCGGGTCGCCGGCGTCGACGACGTGGCCGACCTCTTCGAAGTAGGGCGGGTCGCCGGTGTGCTTGCGGGCGACGAACATCGGCAGGTATTCGCCCTGGTGCACGGCGGCGTCGATGCTGATCTCCGGCCCGCGGACGAAGCCTTCCACGATCGCGGCCCCGCCGTAGCGGCTCTGGTCGACGGTGGCCGCTCCCATCGCGACCGCGAACGCGGCGTCCAGCTCGGACTCGTCGCCGGCGAACACCACGCCGATGCTCGCGCCCATGGCCCGCGGCTTGAGCACGACCGGGTAGCCGATCCGGGCGGCCGCCGCGCGGGCCTCGCCGAGGCCGGTGGTCAGGGCGTACCCCGGCTGCGGCAGCCCTTCGGCGGTCAGCACGGCCCGGGTGCGGTTCTTGTCCCGGCAGCCGCGGACCCCGGCCACGCTCAGGCCGGGCACGCCGAGCTCGGCGGCGAGCTCACCGGCGGCGAGCACGACGGGTTCGTCCCAGCACATCAGGCCGACGACGTGGTGCCGTGCGGCGACTTCGCGGGCGGCGGCGAGCATCTCGTCGGCGTCGAACACGTCGACGTGGACGATGTCGTCGAAGTAGGCGCGCTGCCAGGTGGGCTTGAGGTTGTTCAGCAGGACCAGCCCGAGCCCGGCCCGGCGGGCGCACCGGTGGATCGACTCGACGAGGTATTCGCGGTAGGTCCGCAGTCCGCTGCCGATGACCAGCAGCACGCTCTGGGGTTCGTTCACGATCGTTCTCCCACGGCTTCCGGTTCGGGGACGGGCACCGGCGCCGGGGGCGTCCGGAGACCGTAGATGTGCATCGAGCCGGCGGCGACGGACAACAGCGCGCAGCAGGCCCAGAACACCGGCCCGCCGTAACGGCTGAACACGAACAGCCCCAGCACCGGGCCGACCGTCGCGGCCAGGCCGGACAGCGTCTCCTTCGTCGCGATGTACCGGCTGCGCACCGGCGCCGGGAAGGTGGCCGGGTGCGCGGCCGTGCTCGGCCCGTGGATCATCAGCCCGGACACCGCGAACAGCGCGCCGGCGAGCACGAAGAACGGGGACTGCGCGATCAGCCCGTAGAGGGTGAACCCGAGCCCGCTGACCAGGTTGCCGGTCAGGCCGGCGACGTACTTCGGGATGCGGACGATGTAAGTGGTGATCTTCAGTTCGCAGGTGATCAGCACGACCGAGGAGATCACCAGCACCGTGCTGTAGAGCCCGACCGGGTAACCGGCGGAGACGATGTTCAGCGGCAGCACCGCGACCGACCCGGCGTAGACCATCATGCCGAACACGCCGGCCACCAGGTAGCAGAGGAACCGGGTGTCGCGCAGCATCGTCCCGTACACCGCACGGGCGCTCGCGGCCCTCGCCGGAGCGCTGCCGGGCTCGGTGCGGTGCCGGTCCGCGGTGCGCCGCGGGAGCAGGGTGAAGGCCAGCAGCGCCCACGCCGCCGCGGTCGCGCCGTCCAGCCAGAACAGCAGGTCCCAGTTCACCAGGATGAGCACGGCCGCCAACAGCGGCGCCACGGCGGCGCCGACGTTCAGCGCGATGCGCATCATCGAGAAGCCCATGACCTTGTGCTCTTCGGGCATGGACTCGGCGAGCAGCACCGCGGCCGCCGGCCGGTAGGCCTGGATGGCCAGCCCGGACAGCGCGACCACCGCGAGCAGGGCCGCGGGCACGCCCCGGACCAGCGGGATCGACGCGACGAGCGGCGCCGCGCAGGTCATCACGGCCACGATCGTCGTCCGGCCGCCGAACCGGTGGGTCAGCTCGCCGCCCAGCATGGCGCCGAAGATCGCGCCCACACTGTAGGCGGCGAGGCAGACCCCGGCGAACCCGGGCGAGCTGCCCCGGAAGGTCAGGTACAGCACCAGGAACGTCTGGACGAAGGCGCCCAACTGGTTGACGAGCATGCCGGCCAGCAGGTACCTGACCGGGGCGGGGGTCGCCCGCAGCACCGCGAAGACGCCGGTCCGCGTACTGCCGGTCACCCGGCCACCTCCTTGGTCGGTCGCACAGTCACCTCCGTGGTCACGAACTCACGACGGCCGGCGGCGCGCGGGAGCCCGCTGCGTACACAGTGGACAGTGAGCGCCGCCGGCCCGATGCACGAAGGCTAGGTTCGGCCGGTTCCCGGAGGGTAGGGGAACTATTCCCGGCGACCCGGGAATCTCGCCGCCGCTTCCGCGGCGAACACCTTGACCAGCTCGGGAATCGCGTAGCGACCGGCCACGTCGGCGCGCCGGAGGAGCCCGGCGTCCACAATGGATTCCAGGAGCTCGTCGGCGGTCTCGGTGGCGACCCCGATGGCCGCGGCGATGCGCGCCGGTGTCACGCTGCCGGTCCCGAAGTGGCGGACGGCCGCACGTCCGGCGGCGGGAAGGCTTTCGTACGCCGCGGTGAAGCGGTCGCGGACGTTGACGTCCCCGACGCTGAGGCTGTCCAGGAGCCGGTCCCGGCCGGTGGTGACGGTGATCGCCCGTTCCGGGCGCGCGGCGATCTTGCGCCCGATGACGCTGACGGCCAGCGGCAGATCGCCGCAGCGGGCGGCGATGGCGTCCGCTGCGGCGTGTTCGGCCTGGATCCGGCGTTCACCGGCGAGCTTCCCGAGCAGCGCCAGCGATTCCGGGCGGGTGAACGCGGTCAGCTCGACCCGGTGGGCGTCCTCCAGGGCCGGTAGCCGGGCGCGGCTGGTCACCACGACCTGGCTGTGGGCCGACCGGCCGAGCAGCGGCCGCACCTGTGCCTCCGTGGCCGCGCCGGTGAGCAGGACGAACAGCCGGTGTTCGGCCAGCAGCGACCGGTACAGGTCGATCCGGTGCGCCGGGTCGTCGGGCACGAGGTGGGCCGCCACGCCGAGGGCGCGCAGGAAGCCCCGCACGATGCCGTCGGTCGAGCGGCCTTCACCGAGGTCGGCGTAGAACTGCCCGTCCGGGAAGCCCGCGGTGATCTCTTCGGCCAGCCGCAGGGCGAAGGTGACTTTGCCGGTTCCGATCGGCCCGGTGACGAGCACCGGCGCCGTCCCCGGGCCGCTCGCCGCGACGGCGTTCGCGAGCTCCGGTTGCCGGCCGACGAAGGTTCTCGAGCCGGGTGGTAGTTGCGCCGGCCGGACGGTTCTGCCGCGGGACTTCGGTGGTTCGTCGTCTCCCTTCTGGCCGGCGATGCTCCGCCAGCGCTGTTCCCACGCCAGGCGGTCCCCGCCGCAGGCGGACACGAAGGCCAGTGTCACGGCCAGGGTCGGCAGCCGGCGGCCGCTGGCGGCACTGGACAACACTGACGGCGCGAAGTGCGCGGCCCGGGCGAGTTCCCGGTAGCTGGCGTTCCCGGCCCGGCTCCGCAACGCCCGCAGTTCGTGAGCGAAGGCGGCGATCGGTCCGGCGGTGAGGTCCAGCGGGCGTTCTGGCCGACCCATGCCATCTCCCTCTGCCTGAGCTCATTGCTAAAGGGGCAACGAGCTTTACCACAGATACAAAGGGAAATCGGGCCGCCGCGGATGGCCCGATCGGCGTAACCCGGGTGGCAGGAAACGACGCCGTTTTTCCGGTCACCGCACGGGCTGCGCGAGGCTACGGTGGTGTCGCGGCGCGAACCGCCTGCCAGCTCAGGTGGATGTCTCCAGCGGCCGGTGACAGGTGCGCTGCCGACCGGGTGAGGTTCGCTCGCGGGCGCGTGTATCAAGCGGTGGCCCGCCCGCTCCGGGAAGTGTGCCCAGGGAAGTCCTGCCGCTCCGCGGCCAGCAGCGCGACGATCGCCGGCGTGTTGCGCACCCTCGCCAGGCACCGGGCGCGCGACGGGCCGATCGAGCCGACCGGAATCCCCAGCGTCGTGCTGATTTCCCGGTAGGACCGGGGCGGGTCGTCGAACAGCAGCGAGAGCAGCTCCCGGTCCTGCCGCGACAGCTGGGCGCAGGCGGTGCGGGCGGCGACCAGCCGCTCGGCTCCGATGATCGTGGCGTCGGGCGCGGGGCCCTCGGGGTCGGCGAACATCGTGGCCTCGGTGGGGATCTGCCGGTTCCGGTGGCGCAGCAGCCGCAGGCACTCGTGCCGGGCGGTGGTGCGCAGCCAGCCGGGCAGCGCGTCCGGTTCGCGGATCTGCGCCAGGTTGGCCACCAATTGCAGCCACACCGCGCCGCTGATGTCCTGGGCGTCGGCGGCGCCGATCCGGTGTTGCCGGCACACCGCGTGGATCAGCGAAGAATAGCGGTCGACCAGCTCCCGCCAAGCCCATTCCGCACCTCGGGCCGCATTTTCCAGCAATCGTCCCGCCGACTCGTCCCGCATGGTCCCTCCTCGAACTCGGCTGTTCCCGGGTTCACGATTCCGCCACGCCCTGGACGCCGACCTTGCAGAGACCTTGCGGTGCGGGCAGCATCGACGTGGCCGGTCCGGACGCGTCGAGCACGGGGAGTCCGCCGCATGGAGTTCCTGCTGTTCGGGGCGGTGCAGCTGCGCGTCGCGGGAGAGCCGCTGGACGTCGGGACCCCGCGGCAGCAGGCCGTTCTCGCGGCATTGGCGGTCGATGCCGGGCGCCCGGTTCCGATGGAGACGCTGATCGATCGGGTTTGGGGTGAAAACCCGCCGGAAGAGGCGCGCAATGTCGTCTATTCCCACCTGAGCCGAATACGCCGGCTCCTCGATCGAGTGACGGAACTGACCGGTACGCCGGCCGGGGTCACCCGGAAAACCGCGGGTTACCTGCTGGAAATCGACCCCGGTGTCGTCGACCTGCACCGGTTCGCCCACCTGGTCGACCGGGGCAACGATCTTCGCGCCTCTGACGCCGACCGGGCCGCCGCGTTGTCGGAGGCCCTGCGCGGCTGGCGGGGTGCGCCGCTGGCCGGCCTCCACGGCGACTGGGCCGAGCAGGTCCGCACGGCCTGGCACCGCCGCCGGCTCGACGCGGCCGTCACCTGGGGCGAGCTGGAACTCCGGCTCGGCCGGCCCGGCACGGTCATCGGCGCGCTACCCGAGCTGGCGGCGGAGTACCCGCTCGCGGAGCCGCTCGAAGCGTTGCTCATGCGCGCGCTGCACGCCGCGGGGCGGGACGCGGAGGCGATCGAGCGCTACGCCGCCGTCCGCGCCCGGCTCGCCGACGCGCTCGGCACCGATCCGGGCGCCGAGCTGCGAGCCCTGCACGGCGAGATCCTGCGGGGCGAGCTGCCGCCCGGCCCGCGCGCCGCGCCGGCTTCCGTCCCGGCACAGCTGCCCCCGGACACGCCGGGGTTCGCGGGCCGGGAGCGGTCGTTGCGCCGGCTCGGCGAGATCGGGAGCGAGCGGTCCCCCGCCCCGCGGATCGTCGTCCTGTCGGGCACCGCCGGGGTCGGCAAGACGGCCCTGGCGCTGCACTGGGCCCACTCGGTGGCCGGCGAGTTCCCCGACGGCCAGCTGTACGTGAACCTGCGCGGTTTCGATCCGACCGGGTCGCCGGTGGCCCCGGCCGACGCGGTGCGCGGGTTCCTCGAAGCCCTGGACGTCCCCGACAACCGGATCCCCCGCACCCTCGACGCGCAGGCCGGCCTGTACCGGACGCTGCTGGCGAACCGGCGTGTGCTGGTCGTGCTGGACAACGCCCGTGACGCCGGGCAGGTGCGCCCGCTGCTGCCCGGGGCGCCGGGCAGCGTGGTGCTGGTGACCAGCCGCGACCAGCTCACCGGTCTGGTCACGGCCGGCGCGCGTCCCCTCGCCGTCGACCTCCTGGACACCGCGGAGGCGCGGGCGCTGCTGCGCGGCCGGCTGGGTGCGGACCGGATCGCGGCCGAGCCCGCGGCGGCGGACGAGATCATCGCCCTGTGCGCGCACCTGCCGCTGGCCCTGGCGGTGGTGGCGGCGCGCGCGGCGATCCACCCCGGGTTCGGGCTGGCCGCGCTGGCCGGGCAGCTGCGGGACGCGTGTGGCCTCGACGAGTTCGCCGCCGCCGACCCGGCGACCGACCCCCGGGCCGTGTTCTCCTGGTCGTACCTGCGGCTGGATCCCGCGGCGGCCCGGCTGTTCCGCCTCTTCGGCCTGCACCCCGGCCCGGACCTCGGCACGCCGGCGGCGGCGAGCCTGGCCGGGCTGCCCGCGGGACGGACCCGGGTGCTGCTGACCGAGCTGGCGCACGCGCACCTGATCGCCGAGCCGGCCCCCGGCCGCTACACCCTGCACGACCTGCTGCGCGCCTACGCCGCGGAGCTGGCGTCCGAGGAGGAGTCCCCCGCCGGGCGGGCCGTGGCGGCGCACCGGCTGCTCGGCCACTACGCCCACACCGCGTACCTCGCCGACGGCTTCCTCGACCCGCGGCTGGAAGTGCCGCCCGAGCTGACCCCGCTTCCCGAGGGAGCCGAGCCGGACCGGATCACCGACCACCGGCGGGCGCTGGCGTGGTTCGAGGCCGAGCACCGGGTGCTGCTGCAGGCCGTGCACGCGGACGCGGAGTTCGACGCCCGGGTCTGGGAGCTCGCCTGGTCGATGCAGCGGTTCCTGAACATGCGCGGGTACTGGCACGACGAGCAGGAAGTGCTCACCACCGCACTGGCCGCCGCGCGCCGGCTCGGTGACCGGCGCCAGCAGGCCTTCGCCCACCTGCACCTGGGCGGCACGCACGCCAGGTTCGGCCGGCACACCGAAGCCGGCGCCGACCTCGGAGCGGCCCTGGAGTTGTACCGCGCGAGCGCCGACGTCGTCGGGCAAGCCCACGCCCACCGCCAGTTCGCCTGGCTGCTCGACAAGCAGGGCCTCGCCGCGGACGCGCTGCCGCACGCCGAGCAGGCCCTCGAGCTGTTCCAGGCGGCGGGGCACCGGGCGGGCGAGGCGACGGCGCTCAACGCCGTCGGCTGGTTCCACACCCTGCTCGGCGCGCACGCCGAGGCCATCGCGTACTGCCGGCTGGCCCTCGACCTGCAGACGCAGCTCGGCGACCAGATGGGCGCCACCCAGAGCTGGCACAGCATCGGCTACGCCCACAAGCAGCTCGGGGACCACCCCCGGGCGATCGCCTGCTACGAGCGGGCGCTGGAGATCGTGCACCGCAACGGAAACCTCGTGACGGAGGCGCGGGTGCTGATCGAGCTCGCCAACCTCCGCCACGAACTGGGCGAGGCCGGGGCCGCCCGGTCCGGCTGGCAGCGGGCGCACGACATCCTCGCCCACCTCGCGCACCCGGAGGCGGACGAAGTACGGATGAGACTGGCCGAAGTACACAGTGGATAGTCACCGAACCGGAGGAAAAATGTCCGAAAAGGACCAGCCGGCGGACCTCGCCGATTTCTGGCCGAATCTGAAGAAACTGGCCAAGGGGCTCCCGGAGGAGCAGCAGGAATTCCTGTCCGCGGTGCTCTGGTTCGCCTGGCTCGCGACGGCGAAGGAGAACGCGGTCGAGCGCCGGATCACGGAGGCGTTCAGCTCCGAGTTCGACGAGTCCTTCACGCCCGAGCAGCAGGAGCTGCTGGTGAACTACCAATCCGACTCCTCGGCGGCGTTCGTGGTGCCGCGGTTCATCAAGGCGTCCTTCATCCGGTAGCACCCGAAGCCGCCGCGTGCGGGGTTGGAGCCCGGCCATGACCACCTCACCCGTCGTCCTCGTTTCGATGCCGTTCCTCGACGCCGATCGGCCGTCCATCCAGCTCGGGCTGCTCAAGGCGATCGGGGAACGGCACGGGTTCCCCGTCCGCACGCTGCACCTGAACCTCGACTTCGCCGTCCGGATCGGCCTCGAGCGGTACCGGAAGCTCGCCGACCACCGCGGCCGGCAGCTCGGCGACTGGCTCTTCTCCGTCGCGGCCTTCGGCGACGCCGCACCGGACCCGGACGGGAAGCTGCTCGCCGAGGCCGGCGCCGAACTGTCCTACCTGGACGACCCCGCCGGGGCGGCCCCGGAGTGGCTGGCGGCCGTCCGGGACCGGGACGTGCCCGCGTTCCTCGACGCCGTCGCCGGCGAGCTCGCCGGGGCCCGGATCGTCTGCTTCAGCTGCACCTTCCAGCAGAACGTGGCGTCGTTCGCGCTGGCCCGCCGGCTCAAGGACCGCGATCCCGGCGTCGTCACCGTGTTCGGCGGGGCCAACTTCGACGGCGAGATGGGCCTGGAGCTGGTCCGGTCCGTCGACTGCATCGACTTCGCCGTGCTCGGCGAAGGGGACGTCGCGTTCCCGCGCCTGCTGGAGGCGCTGGCGACCGGCACGGACCCGGCAACCGTCCCCGGAGTCGCCCGGCGGGCCGGCGACTCCGGGGACGAGGTCGTCTCGACCCCGGGCGAGGCGCCGCACGACCGGCTCGACGACCTGCCGGTGCCGGACTACGACGAGTACTTCGAGCGGGCCGGCCGGCTCGGGCTGCCGACCGGGCACGTCGCCCTGCCGTTCGAGTCGGCGCGCGGGTGCTGGTGGGGCGCCAAGCACCACTGCACGTTCTGCGGGCTCAACGGCACCACCATGCGGTTCCGCGCCAAGTCGCCGTCCCGGGTGCTCGGCGAACTGGACCGGCAGGCACGGCGGTACCGGACGTTCCGGTTCGACGCGGTCGACAACATCATGGAGCCCGGCTACCTCAACACACTGGTCCCGGCGCTGGCCGAGGCCGGCCGGGAGTACCAGCTCTTCTACGAGGTCAAGGCGAACCTGTCCCGCGCCCAGCTGAAGCAGCTCGCCGCCGCCGGAGTCACGCAGCTGCAGCCCGGCCTGGAGTCGCTGAGCTCCGAGGTGCTCCGCCTGATGGACAAGGGGGTCCGGGCGGCGCAGAACGTCAACCTCCTGCGCTGGGCCCGCTACTACGGCATCTCCGTCGCCTGGAACATCCTCTGGGGGTTCCCGGGCGAACCGGCCGGGGCCTACGCCGAACAGGCGGCGGTCATCCCGCACCTGGTCCACCTCCAGCCGCCCGCCGGCGCGGCCCGGCTCTGGCTCGAGCGGTTCAGCCCGCTGTTCACCCGGCCCGGCCGGTTCCCGCTGCGGGCGCGGGAACCCGAGCCCAGCTACCGGCAGGTCTACCCGCCCGCGGTGGACGTCCGCCGGGTGGCCTACTTCTTCGAGTACGAACCCGAGGACGAGTTGCCGGCGGAGGTCTACGCGCCGCTGCGGGAGGCGGTTTCGGCGTGGTCGGCGGCCTGGCAGGCGGCCCCGGAACCGGTGCTGGTGTACCGCTGCGCCCCGGGGTTTCTGCAGATCTACGACGGCCGCCACCCCGGCAGCCGCGGCACCCACACCTTCCGCGACACGCTCGCCGCGCTCTACCTCGCCTGTGTGGACCGGCCCCGCACCGCCGCGGCCGTGCACCGCGAACTCGGCCTCACCGTGGGGGTGCCCGCGGTCGAAGCCGCCTTCCGGCAGTTCGGGGCGCGGGGGCTGATGTTCCTCGACGGGAACCTCGCCCTCTCCCTCGCCCTGCCCGCGACACCCGGCCGGTGACCGGTATCAAGCGCCTCCCCCGCGGCTCTGTCCGGCGGTAGCACTGCGGACGAGCGGAAAGGCACTCGACATGGATCCGTCGGTCATCATGGAGGCGGCGAACGCCTCAGCGAAACGGCTCAGCGGCTGGACGCCGTGGGAATTCACCTGGGGGCTGATCCGGAAGGGGGACTGCACGATGTTCGAGGGCGCCAAGTGGACCCTGTTCCCCAACGGGACCGCCGCTTTCGACGCCACGGTGACCAGCGGGGACGACGACGACGCCTGGGTCATCTGGCACGTCGACCTGCTCGACGCCAACCGGGCGATCCTGGGGTCGCTGGCCACCGAACACCCGGTCGGCGGCGACTGGCGCAAGTTCGTGCAGAACATGCCGAGCAGCGCCGAACGCTACCGGTTCCGGGCCTGGGCGACCTTCGACACCGGCCTCTGGGACGACATCGTCCACCTGAAGATGCATTCGAGCTGCTGACCGGCCCGGTGGCCGGTTCCGCGGCGGCGGAACCGGCCACGGACCCGGCTGCTCAGCCGCGCACGTCCTGCCGGGACAGCTCGACCGGGGCCGGCGTGACCGCCAGCGCGTGCACCGCCACGCCCGCCGCCGCCGTCGGCGCCAGGTCCGCGGGCAGCTCGTAGGCGTCCGCCGCGTCGATGTCGACCTGGTAGCCGAGGTCGCCGAGGGAAGCGACGGTGACCCGGCTCAGCGGGTTCGGGGCGTGGCCGACGAAACCGGTCATCAGCTCGTTGCCGAAGGTGCGGTCCCGCCAGTGCACGTCCCGGGTGCCCGGCCCGCCGGTGTCCTCCACCGGCACCCGCACCGGCTCGCCGGCCCCGAGCCGCAGCTTGTGGTACTCGGCCATCGCCGCCGGGCCGGCGAACACCGGGTCGCTGGTGCCCTTGCCGACCAGCAGTCCCTTGGGACCCCAGAGCGAGCCGACGCCGAGGACGTGGCCCATCTCGTGGGTGATCACGTCCCCGAGGATGCCGGTGGCCTCCATCTTGGCCAGGTCGGCCCGGTCGAACGTCATCTCCCCGCGGACCGGCAGCAGCGCCCACGGTTCGGGGCCCGCCGGCCGCACGTGGGTGATGCGCGCCTGACCGAGGATGTGGCCCTCGCCGTCGATGTCGGCGCCCTTGGCGACGATCAGCACGTCGTCGATCGGCTCGCCCTCGAAGACGACGTCCGGCAGGTCGCCGACGATCACCGTCGCCCAGCGATCGGCGGCCGCGGCGAAGGCGTCCTGCTGGACCTGGGTCAGCCCGCCGGCGAACTCGACGGTGATGGTGAACGGCGAAGTGGTGCCCGTCAGCAGCCGGGCGCGTTCGGCGTCGGCGCGGGCGTGGTGGGTCTTCGGTTCCGGCATGGTCGTTCCTTCCGCAGTGGGAGCTGTGCCGGACAGAGCCCGGAAACGCCCGGCAGATACACCGGCGGGTTCGGCGTATTTCCCGGGCGGCTCGTGGCTCCGTCTCGATGACGGAAGGGGACAAACCGTGAGCGTCCTGCTGATCCTTCTCGCGTTGTCGCTGGTGGCCGTGCTGCTCTGGCGACGACGCCGCCGGCGCGCGGCCAAGCCCGCGGCGCTCCTCGCCGGCCCACCCGGCGGCATCCCCGCGTTCCGGATCGTCACGCTCGGGCTGCAGGGCTCGGGCAAGACGCTGCTGTTGACCGGGATCTACCGCCGCCTGCAGACCCCGGGCGACCGCGGCTTCTACCTGCGCGTGCCGCACGAGCAGCTGATCGAGCTGAACCGGTGGTACCGCAAGGCGGCCGACGTCCACGAAGAGTGGCCGCGCGGCACCACCCGCGGCGAACTGCGCGAGTTCGAGTTCAGCGTGCTGACCGACGTCGCCGGCGCGGCCGAACCCGTCGTCAAGCTCGGCTACCTCGAGTACCCGGGCGAGCTGCTGACCGACCCGGACGCGCCGGGCTCGACCGCGCAGGCGACGCTGCTTGAGGCGATCGCCGGCGCCGACGCGCTCGTCGGCATCATCGACGGCTTCCGCCTGCTGCAGGCCGAACAGGGCGACCAGCGGGGCATGCTGATGCTCGAGGCGTCCCTCGACGCGATGATCAACGCGATGCTGCCGGTGCGCAGCCCGATCGTCTTCGTCATCACCAAATGGGACCTGCTCGACCACCTGCACCCGGACGAGAACGAGCGGCTGCGGATCGTCCGCGACCGGCTGATGCGGACGTCGGGGTTCGCCGACTTGGTCAAGGTGCACAGCGCCCGCCGGATCGTGCGGCTGATCCCGGTGACCGCGGTCGGGCACGACTTCGCCGTCTTCTCGGACGGCCTGGTCCGGAAGAAGCCCGACGGGCAGTTCCGGCCCGGCAACGTCGAAGCCGCGCTGTCGGTGGTCGTACCGGACATCCTGCGCCAGACCGAACTCGCCCTCGACCGCGCCACCCGCGCGGAGCTGCTCGCGGCCGCGCAACGGCGGCTGCGGATGGGCCCGGCCGAGGCGCTGCGAACCCTCGGCGGCTACCTCACCGCCAACGCCGCGCGGGTGCTGGCGTCGGCGCTCGGCGCGGGCCTGGTCGCCGAGTCGAGCCTGATGCTGCTGCTGGACACCCTGCGCCCGCACGACGACCCGGCCGAGCGCAGCGCCCGGATGGCCCGGCTCGGCGAGGCCGACCAGCTGGCCGAACACTACGTCCAGGCCCGCCGGCGCGTGGTCGGCGAACTGCAGCGCCAGGTCGCCGTGCTCGAAGCGAAACTGCCGGTGTCCCGCCTCGGCGGCGACCGCTGGGGCGACTGGTGACGGGCCGGGCGTGGCCGTTCCTGATCGCCCGCGGACGGCGGCGCGGCTACTCGGCCCTGCTGGTGCCGGGCTTCCTGCCGGAGCACGGATTCCTCGAAGCCACCGCGACACCGCTGGACGACGTGCCATCGCGTGCCGCGCCGACGCCGTACGGGGTCCTGGTCTGGGCCGAGCACACCGTGACCGAGGTGGAATCCGGCGGCGAGCCGCGCGACGAGTACGGCCGCCCGCTGGTGCTGCTGCACGGATTCTTGTCCCCCGACGGCGATCCCGCGACGGTCGCGGGCGCGTTGTGCCGGACGCGGGCCATCGCGCTCACGGTGTACGGCCGGTTCCTCGCCGGCGAAGAGGATTTCCGGGCGGAGCGTTCGGAGCCGTTCGCGATCGACGTGGTGGCGCGCCCGCGGGTGTCGCCGCCGGAAGCTCCGGCGCGAGCCAGGCGTGGCCTCGCGTGGGCGGGCGCCGGAGGTCTCGTGGCGGCGGGCGCGGTGGCCGCGGTGGTGGGGTTCGCCTCGGGCGGTGAAGCGCCACCGCCGGTGTGCGGCGCCGACGTCGTCGCGCTGACGGCCGCACCGACGTCTCCGGCCGCGACTTGCGTACGCGGCGGGACGACCGTGACGTACTCGCCGCCGTCCGGCCGCCCACGGTGACCCGGGGTCAGGACGTCACGGCGAGGCCTTCGGGTTCGCTGCCGACCGGCACGGTCGCGACGGGTGTCGTACACGGTGACGTTGTCCGAACCGCTATTGGCCACGAACACCTGCACCCGCGCGGGATAGGCGTGCGCGTCCGGGCCGAGCGAGGCGGCGGCCAGCACCCGCCGACCCCGACCGGGTGGCACGGAAGGCGCGGAAACCGGGTCCCAGCGCAATTTCCGGGTGATTCACGAAAACGAGGAGCAGCCCCGGCCGGTGGTCGGCCGGGGCTCCTCCTCGGATCGGTCGGGTGCTAGCGCTGCAGCGTCAGCACGCCCGGGCGCCACGGGAGGCGGTTGTAGTCGCCGCCCGCTGCCGGGTCCTTGCCCTGGTAGAGGAACTGGAGGTTGCAGGGGTCGATGGTCTTGGTCTGGTCGGGGTTGGTGCGGACCAGGTCGCCGTGGCTGATGTCGTTGGTCCAGCTCGCACCGCTGTTGGCCTTGCCCGCGAACGGCCGGCTCTCACTGGCCGCCTGCGGGGTCCACGAACCGCTCAGGCTGCTGGAGGTGAACGACCGGAAGTAGCGGCCGCCCGAGCCCATCGCCTCGACGATCATCAGGTACTGGTTCTGGCCCTGCACCTTGTAGACCTCGACGGCCTCGAACAGGTTGGCCTGCGTGTCGCTCATGATCGTCGTGTAGTTCGACCCGAAGCTGCCCGGGAAGTTCCCGATCGGCATGCTCGCCCGGTAGATCTTGCCGTTGTCACCGGCGAAGAACAGGTACATGTTCGAGCCGTCGGCGATCAGGGTCTGGTCGATCGGGCCGGTGCCGGAGCCGGAGATGCTGCCGGTGAACAGCGGCTGCGGCGCGGACCACCCGTTGGGGTTGGTCGGGTCGCTCGACGTGCGGTAGATGAACGGCCACTGCCCCCACTGGTAGGCCAGCACCCAGATGTTCTTGGGCGCGAAGTAGAACAGCGTCGGGGCGACCGTGCCGGAGTTCATCCCGTTCTGGCCGGCCGAAGCCATGTCCGACCAGTTCGTGAACGGGCTGAAGGCCATCGAGCCGTACGACCCGGACGAGTTGACCGTCGAGCCGTAGACGAGGTGCTTGCCGTTGTAGACGACGTTGGTGAAGTCCTTGAGCGACAGCCACCCGTTCTTCGGCTGCGCCAGCGCCCCCGAGGAGGACCAGCGGTACGTCGAAGGCAGGGAGCAGCCGGTGCCGCCGCCGGTCGTCGTCGTGGTGGTGGTCGGTGTGGTGCCGGACAGGCCGGTCCACTGCTGGTTGCTGCCGCCGTGGCAGGTCCACATCGCGACCGCGGTGCCGTTGGCCGTGCCGGCGCCGGTGACGTCCAGGCAGAGCCCGGACTGGACCCCGACGACCGAGCCGTCGGAGTTCACCCGCCACTGCTGGTTGGCCCCGCCGTGACAGGTCCAGATCTGCACCTTGGTGCCGGCGGTGGTCCCGCTGCCGGCCACGTCCAGGCACTTGTTGCCGAAAACGGTCAGCTGGCCGCTGGCGGTCGAGGTCCACTGCTGGCCGGCACCACCCGAGCAGTCGTAGATCTGCACTCCCGTGCCGTCGGCCTGGTTGGCGTTCTGGACGTCCAGGCAGCGGCCCGAACCGACGCCGCGCAGGGCGCCGGTGGCATCGGCTTCCGCGGCACCGGCGCCGAACAACGCCGTCACCGCGACCGTCGCCGCGGCGGCGGACACGGCCATCAGATGCCGGCTCCTGCGGCTGATACTTCTTCTGTTCATGACGATCTTCTCCCGGTCAGCTACCCGCCGTTGGACGGCCAGATCGGTATTCGTCCAAGCAAGACTGTTATCGCTAACATGCGTCGGGCAAGCCTGAACTTCCGGCAGCGTGATTGTCAATGCACACGCACCGGCCCAGCCACTTCCACCGCCGGACCGGGACGCTTTGCCTCCTCAGGACCACTGTCCGCAGTCCACAAAGGACACCCGAGCCGTGAAACTTACACGGCTCGTCACCCGTCGAAACTTTCGAGACCGCTGGTCACGGCCTCAGCGGCCGACCTTCCGATCGGCCCAGTCGATCACCGCCCGGAAGTAGTCCGGCGCATTGGGCGCGTAGTTGATCGCGTGCCCGTAGCCCTGCAGCGCGTACGTCGTCAGGTCCACTCCGGCCGCGTAGTACGGCGTCTCCGACGTCTTGATCCCGCCCGCCGACGCACAATTGGTCGCCAGCAGCCCGCAGAACACCGTGTCCTGGCCCAGCACGACCATCACCGGGCGGTTGATCAGCAGCGAATACGGCGCGATGATGCCGATCGGGAAGAGATCGGCCGCCTGCTCGTAGGCCGAGGTGTCCTTGGTCGCCTCGTCGAAAGCGATCGCGCCGTCGACCTTCGGCCCCGGTGCGTGGAAGATCGCGTACCGGCTGCCCGGCATCGTCGTCAGGTAGCCGGGGTCGTAACCGCCCCTGGCGAACCGCGGGTCGAGCAGGGCCGGATAGGTCGCCGCGAACACCGCCGCCGTCCCGGTCAGGTTCAGCTTGTGCGCCAGCCCCGTCACCAGCACCGCATCGACATCCCGGAACGTCCCCGCCTCGATGCTCGCGGTACCCGACCCGAACGAATGCCCGGCCAGGATCACCTTCCCGAACCGCGCACCCTGAGAGCCGGACCGCACCGCCTGGATCACCTGGTGCACCACCGCGGCCTCGGTGATCGTCGTCAGCACCGCACTCGGCGGAGTCGTGCTGCCCCCGGTCCCCAGCCGATCGAGCGCGAGCGTGGCGTACCCGGCATTGTTCATCGCCAGCCGGTACGACCGGATCTCCGGCTGGTACCCGATGTCCCAGTACGAACTGTTGTACGTGCCACCCGGAATCAGCACCTGCACCGTGTTCGCACCCCCCGCGGGCACGCACAAGGTGCCGTGCATCGTCTGCGGGAGCGCCACGAGCGTCACCGGGAAATACACCTCCCGGCAGCTCGCACCCTCCGCTCTGGCGGAAACAGGCAGGAGCAGGAAACCGAGAGCCACCAGCACGAGCACGACACCCCGCCGGCGCCGACCGGCGGCGCGCGTCATCCCACCACGGATTTCGGACACGAAAACATACCTCCGAAGGAAATCAGCCGAACAAAACGATCGAAAAAACGGATCAGACCGCTCGCCGGGGCCGCACGGTCATCGGCATCCGGTCCGGATAGGCCGCCGACGTCACCGTGAGGCGCACCGGCACCCCCGGCACCGGAAACAGCTCCCACCCGGCCAGCACGGTCGCCGCAACCAGCGTGATCTCGGTGTGCGCGAACGCCTGCCCGATGCATTGCCGGCCACCCGCACCGAACGGGACGTACGCCCCCCTCGGAACGCGCGCCGCCCGCTCGGGCAGCCAGCGATCGGGATCGAACCGCTCCGGGTCTTCGTGGAACCGCGGATCGAAGTGCAGCGAAAACGGGCTGAACATGACCTCCGTCCCGGCGGGCAACCGCACCCCGCCGAGTTCGACGTCCCGTAAGGCCCGCCGCATCAAGATCCAGATCGGGTACATCCGCAGCACCTCACCGACCACCCGGCGCAGGTACGGCAGCTTCCCGACGTCGGCGAACGTGGCCGCCCGGCCGGCCAGCACCTCGTCCACCTCGGCCCGCACCCGGCCCGCCACCTCCGGATGCCGCGCCAGCTCGTGGAACAGCCAGGTCAGCGCCACGGCGCTGGTCTCACTGCCCGCGGTGAGCAGCGTGACCACCTCGTCGTAAACCTGGTCGTCGGTCATGCCCTCACCGGTGTCGGGATCGCGGGCCAGCATCAGCATCGACAGCAGATCCCCGTGATCCTCCCCGGTGACCCGCCACCCGGCGATGACCTCGTGCACGATCCGCCGGAGCCGGTCCACGGCCCGGTCGAACCGCCGGTTCGCCGGCACGACCGGCACGTGTTCGAGCACCCGCGGCGACAGCGCCCGCACCATCCCCGCCTTGAGCACCACCGGGATCGACCGGCGAGCCTCCGCGACGGCCCGCCGCCCGAGCTCGGTCGCGAACAGCGTCTCCCCGACCACGGTGATCGCCAGCCGCTGCATGTCCGCATCCAGCCGCCGCACCTCACCCGCCCGCCAAGTACCGGTCAGCTCCTCGGTCACCCGCACCATCGTGTCCGCGTACGCCGCCAGCCGAGCCGCGTGGAAGGCGGGCTGCATCAGCCGGCGCTGCCGCAGGTGGAACGCGCCCTCCGACATCACCAGCCCGTTTCCCATGAACGGCCGGAAACGGTCGAAGATGATCCCTTTCGAGAAGCTCGTCGCCTGCGTGACGAGAACGTGATTGACCAACTCCGGGCTCGTCAGGAAATACGTCTCCAGCGGACCGAGGAACAGGCGCACCATATCGCCGTGCGCACGCAGGGAAGACGTGAACCCGACGCGCCGTCGCAACAACGACGGAGTGTGTCCCAGCAGGAGCCGGCGGCCTGGTGCGACCGGGACGTTCATTTCCTCTCCTTGGCAGTCCGGAAGAGGACTGCCACCTTAGGCCCAACCGGCGGCACGCGACAGCACCCATCGGCTGAATTGGCGTCACACCTATGGCGTAATCGCGGGACGCCGCGTGAGTGAGTATGTTCTTCGTTCGACGGTGAGCGAGGTGCACGATGACACAACATCAAGAAGAGGAATGGGTCCCGCCGGGTATCGACACGACGAAACCCAGCAGTTCCCGGACCTACGACTACCTGCTGGGCGGCGCCCACAATTTCCAGGCCGACCGCGCCGCCGCGGAACAGGCCGAAAAGATCATGCCCGGCATCCGCGACGTCGCCCGGCTCAACCGCGCGTTCCTCGGCCGCGTCGTGCGCACCCTGATGGACCTGGGCATCCGGCAGTTCCTCGACATCGGCTCGGGGATCCCCACCGTGGGCAACGTCCACCAGATCGCCGCCGAAATCGACCCGCGCTGCCGGGTGGTCTACGTCGACCGCGACCCGATCGCCGTCGCGCACAGCAAGATGCTCCTGCGCACCAGCGAAAACGCCGGCATCGCGCACGCCGACTTCACCGACCCCGGCGGCCTCTTCGCCGACCCGGACGTGCGCCGCCTCGACTTCACCCGGCCGATCGGGCTGCTGATGGTCGCCATGCTGCACTGGATCCCCGACGCCAGCGACCCGCACACCCTGCTCGCCGAATACCGCCGCCGCGTCCCGGCCGGCAGTTACCTGGCGATTTCGCACATGATCAGTGACCAGGAAGGCAACCGGATCAACACCGCGGTCGGCACCTTCAACCAGGCCCGGGGCCAGGACCAGGCGACCACCCGCACGTACGAGGAAGTCGAGACGATGTTCGGCGACTTCGAGCTGATCGAACCCGGCCTGGTCGGCTGCGCCCTGTGGCGCCCGGGTGGCCCCGGCGATATCTCTGATGATCCTTATACCAACACCCAGCTTTACGGTGGAGTGGCGCTGAAAGCTGCCAATTGAGCCGTCATATATGACGTTATACAGGAGGTCTTGACGCTCAGGCCGGGCCGAGCAACGCGATCGACGCGCGCACCGAGACCTCGGTGACGTCGCCGGCTCGGCCGCCGTCTTCCACCGTGGTGGCGATCAGCTCACGCAGTCCGCCCAGCAGCATGATCGACAGCTGCCGTGAAGGCGGCTTGATCCCCGCCGCGCGCATTTCCGGGGTGTCGGTCAGCCTCTGCGTCATCGCGATGAACCCCTCCATCGCGTCGCGTTGCAGGTCGCGGGCCGGTGCGCCCAATGCCGGGACGTCGCGGATCCAGCTCAGCGTGATCGCCGGTTCCGATTCCGCGCAGGCGATCCAGGCCTCGATGGCCTGGCGGACCTGGACCGCCCAGGGTGCGTGGGGGTCCACGGCTTCCGAGATCTGGCGGATCATCGAACGGTTCGCCTCGGCGAGGAGCGCGATCAGGCACTCCTCGCGGCTGGAGAAGTGCTCGTAGAACGTCCGGCGGGACGTGCGGGCGCGGCGGACGACGTCGGCGACCGTCGTGTCGCGGAAGCCCACCTCGGTGATCGATCCGGCCAGCCCGTCCAAGAGGCGCTGCCGGTGCCGGCGGGTGTCGACGTCCACGGAAGTCACGCTATACCCCTCCCTTGAAACGAGATGGTACACCGGCGTACCGTACCGACGGTACGTTCGCGTACCACCTTCCGGGAGGGTCGATGACGACCATGACACGCCCCGCGACGCTGCCACCGGGGCCCACCGCGCCACGCGCCGTCCAGGGTGCCTATGCGCTCACCCAGCCCTTGCGCGGCATGCGGCGGCTCAAGGACCGCTACGGGGACGCCTTCACGGTGAACGTGCCGATCTTCGGCAACGCCGTGGTGATCAGCAACCCCGCCGAGATCAAGCAGCTGTTCACCTCCGGGCCCGAACTCGTCGACAACCTCGAGGTCAACCTCGGGCGCGTGCTCGGGCCGCGGTCGATGTTCGCCCTCTCCGGTGCCGAGCACAAACGGCAGCGCAAGCTGCTGGTCCCGCCCTTCCACGGCCGGCGGCTCGCCGCCTACGAGCGGATCGTCGAAGAAGAAACCGTGCGGGAACTGGCGAGCTGGCCGGAAGACCGTGCGTTCGCCACGCTGCCGTCGATGATGCGGATCACCCTCAACGCCATCCTCCGCGCGGTCTTCGGCGCCGAAGGGGCCGAGTTCGCCGAACTGCGGGAACTGCTCCCCCCGTTCGTCACCCTCGGCTCACGGCTGGCCGTGCTGCCCATCTCGAAGAAGGGTCGCTTCAACCCGTGGCGCCGCTTCGAACGGATGCGCCGCGAGTACGACGCCATCGTCGACCGGCTGATCGCCAAGGCGCGCGCCGAAGCCAAGGACGACGTCCTCTCGATGATGCTGCAGACCCGCTACGACGACGGGTCCGGGCTGAGCCGCGAAGAGATCTCCGACCAGCTTCTCACCCTCCTCACCGCCGGCCACGAAACAACCGCGACCACGCTGGCCTGGGCCGTGGAGCGCCTGCGCCGCCACCCCGCGCTGCTCGCCGAGCTGCACGACGACCCGAAGCTCCTCGACGCCACCATCCTCGAGGTCCAGCGCACCCGCCCGGTCATCGACCTCACCGCCCGGCAGGTCAAGCAGGACGGCTTCCAGCTCGGCCGGTGGACGCTGCCCAAGGGGTACGCCGTCCTCGTCAGCATCGCCCTGATCCACGACGACGACGCCGTCTTCCCGCACGCGGCCACCTTCGACCCGCACCGCTTCGAAGGCACGCGCCCGGACCTCTACCAGTGGATCCCGTTCGGCGGCGGCACCCGCCGCTGCCTCGGCGCCGCCTTCGCGACCATGGAGATGACCGTCGTGCTGCGGACCCTGCTGCGGGACTTCACGCTGGTACCGACGACCGAGCCCGGCGAACGCTGGCACTCGCGGGGCGTGGCCTACGCCCCCGCCAAGGGCGGCCGCGCGGTCGTGCGCCGCCGGACCACCATCGGAGGTGTTTCTTGACCGAGCAGATCGCCGAGGTCGGCCGCGGGATTTCCCTGGCCTACGAGCGGATCGGGGACACCGGCGCCGAGCCGCTGGTCCTCGTCGCCGGGCTGGGCCAGCAGCTGCACAGCTGGCCGGACGCCTTCTGCGCGCAGCTCGCCGAGCGCGGGTACGAAGTCGTCCGGTTCGACAACCGCGACGTCGGCCGCTCGACGCACCCGCGCTTCCGGCCGCCGAGCCTGCTCGGCATGCTCGCCGGACGGTTCCCCGCGCAGCAGTACGACCTGACGGACCTGGCCGCCGACACCGCCGGCCTGTTCGACGCCCTCGACATCGAGACCGCCCACATCGCGGGCGTCTCCATGGGCGGCATGATCTCCCAGACCACCGCCGCGCTCCACCCGGAGCGGATCCGCACCCTGACGTCGATCATGTCGACGACCGGGTCGCGCCTGCTCGGCCGGCCCGCGCTCTCCACGTTGCGGATGATGGGCGCGAAGCCGCCGAAGTCGCGCGAAGAGGCGGTCGAGAGCGCCGTCCGGATGTTCCGCCACATCGGCTCGCACGGCTTCCCCTTCGACGAGGCGTTCGTGCGCGAGCTGGCCGGGACGGGCTGGGACCGCGATCCGACGTCCGGCGGTGTCGGCCGCCAGCTCGCCGCGATCATGAAGTCCGGCAACCGGACCCCGCTGCTGCGGAAGATCACCGCGCCGACGCTGGTGATCCACGGCGACCGCGACCGGATGGTCCATCCCACCGGCGGCGCCGCCACCGCCCGGGCCATCCGCGGCGCCCGGCTGGAGACCGTCCGCGGCATGGGCCACGACCTGCCCGAAGGCGCCTGGCCCACGATCCTCGACCTGATCGACCAGCACGCGAGGAGCAGCGATGTCACGACCTCGTAGTCTCACCGGCCGCCCGGTGGTCATCACCGGCGCGGCGTCCGGCATCGGCCGGGCGCTGGCCACCCGGCTGTCCCGGCTCGGCTCGCCGGTCGCCCTCGCCGACGTCGACGAAGACGGCCTCAAGGCCACCGCGGCCGCGCTGCCCGGCAAGGTGCTGACCCGCGTCCTCGACGTCCGCGACGCGGAAGACCAGCTGCGGTTCGCCGCCGAGGTCCGCGACTGGCTCCCGGCGCCGCTGGCCGCGGTGTTCAACAACGCCGGCGTCGCGGTCACCTCGTCGGTGCTCGACGCGGTCCCCGAGGACGACGACTGGCTGCACGACATCAACTTCCACGGGGTCGTGCACGGCACGCGGGCGTTCCTGCCGATCCTCGTCGAGCAGGGCGAAGGCGCGATCGTCAACACCTCCAGCGTCTACGGCCTGCTCGGGGTGCCGTACCAGAGCGCGTACTGCGCGGCGAAGTTCGCCGTCCGCGGCTTCACCGAGTCGCTGCGGCAGGAACTGCGTGGTACCGACGTCCGCGCGGTGACCGTCCACCCGGGCGGCATCACGACGAACATCGCCCGCAACGCCCGGGTGCGCCGCGACCCCGAGGGCCGGGGCCGCACCCACGAGCAGATGGCCGCGCAGTTCGAGGCCATGACCATGACGTCGCCGGACAAGGCGGCGGCGATCATCCACACCGGCGTCGACCGCGGGAAGGCCCGCATCCTGGTCGGCCCGGACGCCTACCTGTTCGACGCGCTCGCCCGGATCACCCCCACCCACTACAACGCCGTGCTGACCCGCGTGCTGCAGCGCGCCCGGCGGACGGAGACCGTCTGACATGACCGAACACCTCGACGTCCTCATCGTCGGCGCCGGGCTGTCCGGCGTCGGCGCCGCCCACCACCTGAGCTCCGCCTTCCCGCGCAAGAGCTACGCGATCCTCGAAGCGCGTGCCGCGATCGGCGGCACCTGGGACCTCTTCCGCTATCCCGGCGTGCGGTCCGACTCGGACATGCAGACCCTCGGCTACCGGTTCCGCCCGTGGACCGACGCGAAGGCCATCGCGGACGGCCCGTCGATCCTCAAGTACGTCCGCGACACCGCGGCCGACGCGGGGATCGACCGGCACATCCGCTTCGGGCACAAGGTCGTCCGCGCCGCCTGGTCCACAGAGGACGCCTGGTGGACGGTCGAGGCCGAGCACGACGGGAAGCCGGTGGAGTTCACCGCGAAGTTCCTGTACCTGTGCAGCGGCTACTACGACTACGCGGCCGGGCACACGCCCGAGTTCCCCGGTCTGGAGAACTTCGGCGGCACGGTCGTCCATCCGCAGCACTGGCCCGAGGACCTCGACTACGCCGGCAAGAAGGTCGTCGTCATCGGCAGCGGCGCCACCGCGGTGACCCTCGTGCCGGCGATGACCGACCGCGCGGCGCACGTGACGATGCTGCAGCGCTCCCCCACCTACATCCTTTCGCTGCCGTCGGAGGACGCGCTGGCCAACCGGCTGCGCGGGCTGCTCGGCCCGCGGCTGGCGTACCCGATCGCGCGCTGGAAGAACGTCGCGGTCAGCACGCTGATCTACCAGCTCAGCCGGCGCCGCCCCGGCGTGGTGAAGAGGCTGATCCGCAAGGCCACGGTGAAGCAGCTGCCGCCCGGGTACGCGGTCGACACCCACTTCAAGCCGCGGTACCAGCCCTGGGACCAGCGGCTGTGCCTGGTCCCGGACGGTGACCTGTTCCGGTCCATCAAGCGCGGCGACGCCTCGATCGTCACCGACCGGATCGCCTCCTTCACCGAACACGGCATCCGGCTCGAATCGGGCGGCGAGCTCGAGGCCGACGTCGTCGTCACCGCGACCGGGCTGCGGCTGCTGGCCTTCGGCGGCATCGAGCTGTCGGTGGACGGCGACCCGGTGAAGCTGCCGGAGACCATGGCCTACAAGGGCATGATGCTCAGCGGCGTGCCGAACTTCGCCTTCACGATCGGCTACACGAACGCGTCGTGGACGCTGAAGGCCGACCTGGTCGGCGAGTACGTCGTCCGGCTGCTGCGCCACCTCGACCGCAACGGCTACGACCAGGCCGTGCCGGTCAACGACGACCCGGCGGTCACCGAGCGGCCGCTGCTGGACTTCGACGCCGGGTACGTCCAGCGGTCGATCGACGAGTTCCCGAAGGCGGGTTCGCGGGCGCCGTGGCAGCTGGGCATGAGCTACGCACACGACGTCGTCAAGCTCCGGCACGGGCGGATCGACGACGGCGCGCTGCGCTTCTCGCGGCGACCGGCGGCGGGAGGGGGCAGACTGAGCGCATGACGCTCTCTTCGCCCGCCCGGGGCCGCTGACATGCACTCCGCGGGA
Source organism: Amycolatopsis sp. NPDC003861 (assembly GCF_053605405.1). Lineage (NCBI taxonomy): Bacteria > Bacillati > Actinomycetota > Actinomycetes > Pseudonocardiales > Pseudonocardiaceae > Amycolatopsis > Amycolatopsis sp. NPDC003861. The sequence continues at coordinate 7,504 of NZ_JBSGJD010000079.1, read as the reverse complement.
CTCGTGCTGCACCCCCGCCGCGACTCCGCGGCCGCCGTCGAAGCCGTGCTCGGCTGGGCGGGCAACCGGAACATCGAAATCCTCGGCATCGAAGACGAGATCGTGCGGCTGAACTGCGCGGCGGAGGGAGTGTCGGCCGAGGAACTCGGGCGGCGGGCCGACCTGCTGGTCAGCCTGGGCGGCGACGGCACGATGCTGCGGGCCATGCGGCTGGCCGACGGGCAGCGCGCGCCGGTGCTCGGCGTGAACCTCGGCAAGCTCGGCTTCCTCGCCGAGGTCGACGTCCCCGACCTGCCCGGCGCGCTGTCGGCGATCGACGACCACGAGTTCACGGTGGAGCCGCGGCTGGCCGTGGACGCGACGCTGCAGGGGCGGCGGATCACCGCGTTCAACGACATCGCGGTGGTGCGCGTGCCGGGCGACGGCAGCGCGGTGGTCGCGGTCCGGGTCGGCGGCCAGCCGTTCGTGAGCTACTCGGCCGACGCGGTGGTGGTGGCGACGCCGACCGGCTCGACCGCGTACAGCTTCTCGGCGGGCGGCCCGATCACCAGCCCGTCGGTGGAAGCCCTGCTGGTGACGCCGGCGGCGCCGCATTCGGCGTACAGCCGGGGCGTGGTGCTCTCGGTGCACGACGAGGTCACGCTGGAGCTGCTGCCGACCAGCGGCCGGCTGGCGGTGGAGGTCGACGGCCAGGTCGAGGGGTACGTCTCCCCCGGCGAGCGCCTCGACCTGCGTGGCCGGCCGAGCGCGGCCCGGGTGGTCCGGCTCGGGATGACGACGTTCTACCAGCGCGCCCGGCGCAAGCTGCGGCTCACGGACTCGGCCGAAATCCCCCAGGACGGCGACCACTGACGGTGTCCTGCGTCACAGCGCGGGCGCGTCGGCAATGGTCACGGAAAGGTCACGGGTAGCGTGCGCGGCTGCGCCTGAACCAGCCGAACCGCCCCGGAGTGTCTCCCTACATGCTGTGTCCCGCACCCGTCCGTCCCCGCCTGCGCGCCCGCCTGCTCGTCCCCGGAGCGCTCGCCGCCTTCGCCGGCGCCCTCGTCCTGCTCGCCGTGCTGCACGTCGACCGCAGGCTCGCGCCCCTCGACCCGGTCAGCACGATGCTCAGCGACTACGCGTTGAGCCCGGGCCGGTGGCTGTGGGACGGCGCGTTGCTGCTGACGAGCACGGGATCGGCGCTGCTGCTGGTCGCGCTCTACCGCCGTGGCCTGCTGGCCAACCCGGCGCTCGTCGCGGCGAAGGCGCTGTGGTGCGTGAGCCTGCTGGCGGTGGTGGTGTTCGCGAAGGACCCGCAGGGTGGCGCGATCACGGCGACGGGCAAGATCCACCTGTACGCCTCGGCGGTGACGTGCCTGAGCTTGCCGGTGGTGGGCTGGGCGCTGGGCCGCCGCCACCGCGACGACCCGCGCTGGCGCCGGTTCGCGACCTGGTCCCGGCGCCTGGCCCTGGGCGCGATCCCGTTCTACCTGCCGTTCATCGTCCCGTTCGCGGTGAACGTCGTGTTCGGCGGCCACCTCCCCACGGTGGCGACGGGCCTGGTCGAGCGGTTGATGATGCTCCTGGAGATCACGCTGCTGGGAGTGCTGGGGTACTGGGCCCACCGGGCGATGCACCCGGCGCGGCGGTCTTACGCCGGTGCCGGTGTTTCGCCCGCCTGACCGAGCATGACCAAGGGCGGCGTCCGCTACGCCGCCTCACCCGGCTGATCGCGGGTGCGGTGCAGGAGCCAGTCGCGGGCGGTGCGGATCAACGCGTACCGCACCGCACCAGCCCGGCCGTGCAGCGTGAACAGGATGCGCTTGGCCGTCCGGTCGTGTTCCTCCCACCAGCCCGTGTCGGCGATCTTCTTCGTGTCGTCCTCGTAGGCCAGGTGGTCGAGGGCGTGGTCGGGCACCGCCACCGCGAGCCGGTCGCTTCCCGGGTCCGGCGGGAGGCCGCGCGGGACGGCCCAGGACCGCAGCACGCCGTCCTCCTCCAGGCGGAGGTCGAAGTGGTGCCGGGGGCGGAAGTGCTCGTGCAGGACGAACGCCGGTTGCCGGTCGGTCACGGTGTTCAGCCTGCCAGATCACCCGTCCGGGCAACGGCGGCTAGGCTTTCGGGTGATTCCAGGGGAGGCCGGGTGAACGTCGCCGGTGCGGTGCTGCCGGTTGCCGCCGGGGTGGCCCTCGTCGTGTTCGCGGTGCGGGTGGCGCGCGAGCCGCGGCGGCTGGGCAACGCCGTGTGGCTCGGCTTGGCGCTGCTGCTGACCGCGTTGTGGCTGCTGCGCGCCGCACTGCACCTCGAGTGGCTGACGCCGGTGCTGCTCGGGTTGCTCGGCGTCGTCGCGGTGCTCGTCGCCCTCGTGCTGCCGACCGCGCTCATCGCCAACGGGGTGCGGATGTGGCGGCGGGAAGGGCGCAGCGCCGGAAACCTGCTGTCGCTCGGCCTGGGCGCCGGGCTGGTCACGCTGGAAGCACTGGCGTTCGCGCCGCTGGGCCGGTGGGGTTCGGCGCTGGTGGCCGTCGCCGCCGTGCTGGCCGGGTACTTCGGCTTCCTCTTCCTGTCGCTGCTGGTCTACTCCGTGGTGTACAGCCGGATCGGCCGCCGCAGCGGGTTCGACGCGATCATCGTGCTCGGCTGCGGCCTCGACGGCGAGCGCGTGCCGCCGCTGCTCGCCGGGCGGCTCGACCGCGCGATCCGGCTCCAGGCCCGGGAAGCGACGTCGCCGCTGCTCGTCGTCTCCGGCGGGTGCGGTCCCGGCGAGACCGTCACCGAAGCCGAAGCGATGGCGGCGTACCTGCGCGACCGCGGTGTCCCCGACGACCGCATCCGGCGGGAGGACCAGGCCCGCACGACCGAGGAAAACCTCCGGTTCTCGGCGAACCTGCTCCCCGCCGACGCCCGCCGGGTCGTCGCGGTGACCAGCAACTACCACGTGTTCCGGACGGCGGTCGAGTGCCGGCGGCTCGGCCTGCCGTTCCACGCGACGGGCTCCCCGACGGCCCGGTACTTCCTGCCGAGCGCGCTGCTGCGCGAGTTCGCGGCGCTGATCCTGCACTACCGCCGCACGACGATCGCGGCGTGCGTGCTCATCATCGGCACCGGCCTCCTCCTGGCCATCCTCACGACCACCTAGCCCGCGCGCAGCACCGAGCACGCGCGGGCCACGCCGTCCTCGGCTCGCAGGCGCGCACCCACGTACTGGGCACCGCGCCGGAACAGCGGGTTTCCGGTCAGCTCGCGGAGTCGCGCGGTCAGGGTGTCGGCGTCCAGGTCCTTGAGCGGCACGGGTTTCGGGCCGGCGCTCAGCTTCGACACCCGGTCACCCCAGTAGGGCTGGTCGGAGAAGACGGGGCAGACGAGCGCCGGCACCCCGGCCCGCAGCCCGGCGGCGGTGGTCCCGGCGCCGCCGTGGTGGACGACCGCCGCGGTGCGCGGGAACAGCCAATCGTGCGGGACGTCGCCGACGACCAGCACGTCATCGTCCTCGGTCCCGGTGCTGAGGACGCCGCGCAACCCGGCCCGGCGCAACGCCTCGCGGACGACGTCGGACGTCCGCTCGGCGTCGGCGGGCCGCATGCTGCCGAATCCGACGTAGACCGGCGGTGGGCCGGCGGCGAGGAAGTCGCGCAGCCGCGGGTCCGGGCGCGGGGCGTCGGTGTCGAGGAACCAGTAGCCGGTGACGTGCACGCGGGCGGGCCAGTCGGGCGGCCGCGGCACGACGGCGCCGGAGAACCCGCACAGGACGGCCGACCGCCGCCGCGGGCCTCTTCGTCCGGTTCCGGGCAGGCCGAGCGTCTCGACGCGCCAGCGGTCGATTTCCGGCCGGAGGACCTGCCAGGCGAGGGCGTCGACGGCGGTGAAGCTGAGGTGCCGTCCCCACGGGCCGAGCCGGGCGGCCCGGGGCAGGAGCGGGTGGGCGAAGGCGCGCGTCGGCACGCTGGGCTGGTAGTGCAGTTCGACGTCGGGCACGCCGAGGTGGGCGCCCAGGTGCGCGCCGAGGAAGCCGAGCGAGGGGGCGAGCACGAGGTCGGCGCCGGCCGCTCCGGCGTGGACGTCGGCGAGGAGCGTGCCGAGCACCGGCCGGAGGACGGCCCGCAGCCCGGAGAGGAACCGCCTGCCGCCGGTCCACGCTTGCCCGACGGCCGAGCCGAGGAGTGCGGCGGGATCCGCGGAGAGGGGCGCGAACCCGAGACCGTGGGATTCGACGAGCTCCCGGAACGCGGAGGCGGCCAGGACGCGGACGCGATCGCCGTGGGCGGCCAGGCCCCGCCCGAGGGCGACGCAGGGTTGGACGTCGCCCCGGGAGCCGGGCGCGACGATCACGACCAGGCGGCTCATCGCTTGGCCGCCGTCAGGTGGTACCGCACCCGGAACGGCAGGTTCGCCAGCACCGCCGCCAGCCGGGCGTCCCGGCCCACCAGGTACCTCGGCGCCGGACGGCGGGCGGTCAGCGCGCGGACCACCGTCTCCGCCGCACGGCGCGGGGGTACTCCCGTCCGGGCCGAGCGGGCCGCGCTCCTCTCCGCCGCCGTCAGCTGTTCCCCGTACCTCTCCAACGCCGCCGGCGACAATCGGGCCCTCACCTCCTCGGCCGCCGCGCGGGCCCGGGGCCAGATCGGCGTCGCCACCGCTCCCGGCTCGACCAGCACCACGCGGATCCCCTCCGGGGCCAGCTCCGCGCGCAGGCTGTCGGTCAACCCCACCAGCGCGAACTTCGACGTGTGGTACGGCCCGACCATCGGCCCCGCGATCCGGCCGCCGATCGAGCCGATCGTCACCACGCGCGCCGATTCCGTGCGCCGCAGCGCCGGCAGCATCGCGCGCGTCACCGCCAGCTGGCCCGTCACGTTCACCTCCAGCTGCTCCCGGAACGCGGCCAGGGGCACGTGCTCGAGCGGTCCCGGGCGCGCCAGGCCGGCGTTGTTCACCAAGCCCCGCACCGGTCCGGCCGCCGCGACGCGCTCTCCGCAGCGGGCGATCGACGCCTCGTCGCGCAGGTCCATCCGCAGCACCGTGACCGCGTCGCCGTACGCGCGCCCGAGATCCGCTTCGTCGGCGTCGGACCGCACGCTCGCCCACACGTGGGCGCCCCGCCGGACCAGCTCCGCCACGCACGCGCGGCCGATGCCGCCCGCCGCGCCCGTGACCACATAGGACGGTTTCACGACGCCAGCACCTGCAGCATCCGCGGCCACGTCTTGTGCAGCTGCGCCTGCCAGTACGCCCACTGGTGCGTGCCCGGCCCGTAGAGGTCCACCGTCGCCGGGACGCCGAGGTCGCGCAGGCGGCCGGCCATCGCCGTCGTCTGGGCGCCGCAGAGGAACTCCAGGAGCATCGCGCCGGGCAGGACGTCGATCGGGAGCTTGGCGTCCAGCGGACCCGGCAGCCCGTTGCCCGCCGAAAGGTACAGCTCGGTGCCGCGCAGGCGGTCCGCGTTCACCAGCGGGTCGTGCGCTTCCCAGCGCGCGGCCTCCCGGCGCCGGTCGCCCCACAGGGCTTCGGGGTCGAGGTGCGCCGACGTGACGATCGCGCCGGTCAGCAGGTCGCCGCCCGCTCCGGACGGGTTGAGGTTGCCGCTGAAGGAGGCCGCGTACCGGAACACCCCCGGGCGCCGGGCGGCGAGTTCGAACGCGCCGTAGCCGCCGAGGGACAGGCCGGCGGCCGCGCGCCGGCCGTCGCCGCGGTAGCCGCGGTCGATCAGCTGCGGGAGTTCGACCGCGGTGAACGTCTCCCACTGGTTGAGCGCGATGTCCTTGCCGTAGTTCCACCAGTCGCTGAAGAACCCGGCGGAGCCCGAGCCGGGCATGACGACCAGGACACCGGCGTTGTCGGCGAGCTGCCGGACGTCGGTGTTCGCGTTCCAGCCGCGGTAGTCCTGCAGCCGCGTTTCACCGGCCAGCAGGTAGACCGCCGGCCAGCGCCCGCCGGCCCAGTTCTGCGGCAGGATCAGCCGGACCATCGCGTACGCCCCGACGCCGGTCGAGCGCACGGTCAGGTCCAGCACCCGCGCGTCACCGTCCACAGTGGTCTCGGCGACGACGTGCGAGCCGTCGTCGGCCCGGGCGTCCGGGACGCCGGCCGCGGCCGCAGCGGGGGTGCCGGGCAGCACGCACACCGCGGCCGCCAGGGCGGTGAACCACCTCACCGAAGGGCGCATGCGTTTCCTTTCCCCGTTCGTCGAAGGTGCGGTCAAGCTAAAGGAATTGCGCTCGCGGGCGCAATTGTCCTGTCCACGATGTGAGCGGACAATGTGAATGGCAGGAAAACAAACTCCCCCGCCGGGGTGAGGCGGCGGTCGCGCAGCGTGACCAATCCCGGACGGCCGTGCCACAAGCGCTTGCCGAACTCGCCAGTAACCTGCAATCCGGCAGCTCACCCGCTGTGCACGGCGATGTTTACGCCGTCTTGAGGTGCTTCCGGTAACCGATTTCCCGGCGTAGCCTTCGCCGTGCCGCCGGATCGGCCGTCGCTCGACGTGCCCCCGGCGAAGGGTTCCAGCGCAGGGGCCGCACCTCCCCCGAGAATGCTCCCGGAAGGGTTGTTCATGGCTGCCCGAATTCGCTTTCCCCCGGCCGCACTGCTGATCGCCGCGGCCGCCGTGGTCACCATTTCCCCCGCCAAACCCGCGACGGCGGTCCCCGCTCCCCCGCCGCCCGCCGTCCCCCCGGCCGCGCTCCTGCCCGCCGAAACACTCCCCGGACGGCCCGAGGCACGCGAGGTGTTCGACGTCGCCACCGCTCTGTCCACTGCGGACCGCAGCGACACCGGCGACTGCGCCGACGTCGTCCACGGCCGGCTGCTGCGCCCCGGCGCGGGCACCGGCCAGGGCTTCCAGACGGCGGTACCCGGCGGGCAGCTGTCCGAACTCGTCGCCCGCACCCCGCACCCACCCGACCTGACCGCCTGGGCCGCGCAGGCCCGCCGCTGCGCCCGCGTCACCGCCGACGACGGGGACCTCCCCACCGAGTCGACCACCACCGTCGGAACCGGCCCTGCCGTTCCCGGCGCGCAATCCCTGTCCTACCAGCAGGTCCTGACCCTGCCCGGGCAGCCGGAACCCGGCCTGCGCCTGCGCACCGTCGCCATCGCCGCCGACGGCGTGCTGGTCCTGCTCCGCGACGCCGGAGCGACCGGCCTCGACCTCGACACCCTGGCCGTCGCCGCGTGGCAGCACGCCGCGCCACGGCTGGGCCGCTAGCAAGGAGAAACCCATGTCCCAGCAGAACTTCCCGGCGGTGGGCGGCGACACCCTGACCGCGTGCCTGCGCCACTGGGCGGCGACCACCCCCGACGCGCCCGCCCTCACCTTCGCCGACTTCGCCACCGACCCCGCCGGGCGGCGCCGCAGCCTGACCTGGCGGCAGCTGGCCGAGCGCGTCGACACCGCCGCGGGCGCGCTGCCGGTGGCGCCGGGCGACCGGGTCGCCGTGCTCTGCCCGCAGGGCCCGGACTACGTCATCGGGTTCCTGGCCGCGATCGCCGCGGGCGCGATCGCGGTGCCGCTGTTCGACCCGGG
>NZ_JBSGJD010000078.1:0-36475 GCF_053605405.1 Amycolatopsis sp. NPDC003861 | reverse complement strand
GGACAGTCCGAACGCGACCCCGTTTTCGTGCCTCAGCCCGACTGCGGGTCGCTGTCGTCGTGCTCGTCCCCGGTCGACGTGCCCTGCTCGCCGCGGAGGGTTTCGCGCTGGGCTTCCGGCGTGTCGCCGTGCGGGTCGTCGCCCCGGGCGCCTTCGGCGGGGTCGGTCGGGTGCTGCGTGCGCTCTTCGGACGTCATTTCGTCCCTCCTTCACGGTCGTTTCCGCACCGGATACCCCGCCGCGCACCGCTCAACCACCGGCGTTTGCCGCGAAGATCGCCGGGTAAGCCGGGAGCGACGCGGTTGTCGCCGGCGATCGCGCCGGGACCGCGGTGAGGTGAAGGAGACCCAGATGACCACGTCGGCGGAACCCGTCCGCCCGGGCCCCTTGGCCGCCCGGTCCGTCGTCCACTCGCCCGTGCCGCCCGCCCCGCGGATGCTGCGGCTGCCCGGCGTCTACCGCCCCCAGGAAGACACCGCCCTGCTCGCGTCGGCGATCGCCGAACTGGCGATCCCGCCCGGCGCCCGCGCCCTCGACCTGTGCACCGGCACCGGCGCGCAGGCGGTCACGCTGGCGCGCCGCGGCGCGGGAACCGTGCTGGCGGTCGACCTTTCGCGCCGGGCGCTGGCCTCGGCGCGGCTGAACGCGCTGGTCCGGCAGCTCGCCGTGCGCCCGTGCCGGGGCGGCCTCGCCCGAGCGCTGCGCGAGGGCCCGTTCGACGTCGTCGTCGCGAATCCGCCGTACGTGCCGTCCCCGGCGGCGACGGTCCGGGCCACCCGGGGCTGGGACGCCGGCCCGGACGGCCGCGCGCTGCTGGACCCGCTGTGCGCCGCCGCGGGCACGCTGCTGCGCCCGGGCGGGACGATGCTGCTCGTGCAGTCGGCACTGTCCGATGTGGACAAGTCGCGGGAAATGCTGGCCGCGCAGGGCTTGCGCGCCACGGTGGCCCGGCGTGCGCGAATCCCGTTCGGCCCGGTCCTTTCCGGACGGACCGACTTCCTCGAGGCGGCCGGGCTGATCGAGCCCGGCCAGCGGGTGGAAGAGCTGGTGGTGCTGCGTGCCGAACGCTGAGCGCGGGCCTCGCCGGGTGACCGTCGTCCCGGGCGGCCCGGTCCTGGTGGAGGGGCCGGTCGAGCTGAGCACGCCCGACGGCGAGCTGGTGCGCTCCGACCGGTTCCTGGTCGCGGTGTGCGCGTGCCGGCGGAGCAAGCGGTTCCCGTTCTGCGACACCAGTCACCGCAAACGCGTCCGCACCCAGGCGGACGACTGACGGGCGATGGCCTCCCGGTCCGGCCGGGAGGCCATTTCCGGGTCAGCTCCGCAGGGACGACCGGCCGGCTTTCCAACGGCTCAGCACCTGCTCGCCGAAGCGGCCCTCGAGGAACTCGGTCGCCTGGATGCCGAACACGATGTCGGCGGCCAGTTCGGGCTCCTGGTCCAGCAGGTCGCCGAGCACGTCGTGGCGCATGACCTGCTCGTGGACCGCGTCGGCTTCGATGTGCTCGGTGTAGAAGAACCGGCACGCCTCCGGGGCCTCCAGGCGTCGCAGGGCCTGGTCCATCCGCTGCGCGGACGGTGCTGTCGTGATCTCCGCCGCCGCGAAGTGCCCGCACAGCGCGCCCCGCAACGACCGGTGCAGGCCGAACAGCGACATCATGTTGACCACCGCCAGCATGGAACCGGGCACCTGGTCGATGAGCTCCAGGTAGCCGTCGGGCAGCCCGGCCGCGCGCAGCAGGTCGGCGTAGAGGCGGGCGTGCACGAGCTCCGCGCGGCCGCCGCCGAATTCGTCGAACTCGACCGCCACCAGCGCGGCCTTGGCGCGGCCGCGCAGCCGCGGGATCACCCACGCGTGCGGATCGGCCTCCTTGTGGTGGTAGATCGAGCGGTGCGTGAAGTACTCCCGCAGCTGTGTCCAATCGCCGTGGTCGCGCAGGTAGTGCGAGACGCCTTCGACGTCGATCGGCTCGACCAGCAGGCCGTCGAGTTCCGCCTGGACGTCGTCGCCGCCCGCCACGTTCTCGCGCAAAGCGGCGAGGAACCGGGCCTCCAGCGCGCCGCGCAGGCGCAGCAGCTCCGGGTCCCATTCCCAGTCGGGGGACACGCCCGGCAGGCCCTGGTAGTGCAGTTCGTAGCACAGGTGCAGGGCCAGCTGGAGGTCGTCGCCGAGCGGGTCGGCGTCGGCGAGACCGTCGAAGTCCAGGTCGGCCCGCGGCTGTTCGCGCAGGAGGATGCCCAGCACCGAAGCCGAAAGCGGGCCTCGCGCGGCCGGCCGGGTGGCCGCCGCGGTGGTGGAAGTCGTCATGGTCGCGGCTACCCGGTCAGCAGCGTTCCATGCGCGGCGGGCACGGTCGCCGCGGTGAGCCACCGCACCGCGGCCGCCGTCTCCTCGCCGGCCACCGCCCGCTGCTGCGCGGCCCCGGTACCGCCGTCGCGCACCGCGTCGACGAGCTTCCGGACCTCGGCCAGGTCACCGCTGTCTTCCAGCGGCGCCCGGACGTGCGCGAGGAGGTCGTCGACGAGCGTCCACGCCGGACGGCGGGTCTCCTCGGCGGCGTCCACCAAGTCTCCGCCGAGGCCGTGACGCGCGGCGGCCCACACGGCTGCGGCGGCCACCTGCGGGGACAGCGGCGCGGCCTCCCGGCCTTCGGCGAGCTCGGCCAGCGCCCGCTGTACCAGCGCCCGGCTGAGCAGGGCCTGCAGCACGGCGTGGTCGACGGTCAGGGCGGTGTCGGCGACCCGGAACTCGACCGTCGGGAACCGGCCGGACGGGCGGGCCAGCCAGAACGTCTGGTCCGGGTCGACCAGCGCGCCGCAATCGACCAGCGTGTCGACGGCCCGCCGGTAGTCGGCGTACCCGCGCAGGTGCGGGGCGACGCCGGAGCCGGGGAAGCGGGACTGCAGGACCATCCGCCAGCTGTCGTAGCCGGTGTCGCGCCCGTGGTCGAACGGCGAATTGGCGGACAGCGCGAGCAACGTGGGCAGCCACCGGCCGAGGTGGTTGACGACGGCCACCGCGGTGTCGGGATCGGGCACGCCGACGTGGACGTGGCACCCGCAGGCCTCGTAGTCGGCGACGACGGCACCGTAGACGGCGTCGATCTCGGCGTACCGGCCGGTGCTCGCGGGTGGCTCCGCGGCCGGCGCGGGCCCGACCGGCGTGCCGGTGGCCAGCAGCGCGCAGTCTTCGGCCGCGGCGGCGCCGGCCAGCACCCGGCGCGCGGCGGTCAGCTGGTACCGGAGCTCGTCGGCGGTCGTGCAGACCCCGCTGGCGGCTTCGAGCTGCGTGAGCCGCAGTTCCCGGTGCACCCGGACGCCGTCGGGCAGCGGCCCGTGGTGGCGGTGCCGCGCCAGCACCGGCTCGGCACACGGCGAAGCGTGCCCGGTGCGAGGGTTCAAGAGGAGGAACTCCTCTTCGACGCCCATCGTGGGCGGGCCGTCGGACATGGGCAGGCTCCTTCCGGACCGGCTGGGGTTACCCGCTGCGGCCGCGGAAATGCGCCTGGACCCGGCGCTTGTTTCGCGGTTCGCCGGCCGCGGGTACCTCGCACCCATGACAACTCACGAGCGGTTGCGGGTGGTGGGCGCTCCGCCGTCGCACCGCCTGCCGTCACCCCGCGCCCCGTCCGAAGGCGACCAGGGGAGCCACCTCCGCTGGAAGAGCCCGGACGCGGTGGTCGTCGAGGTCACGGGCGAGGTGGACCTGTGCACGGTGGCGGGCTTGGCGGCGGTCCTGGACGAGCACGTGCGAGCACGCCCCGGAGTGTTGCGCGTGGACCTCGGCCAGGTGTGCTTCCTCGGCGCGGCGGGCATCCGTGTGCTCCTGCGCGCCCACCGCCACGCCGAAGCAGTGGGCGTTCACCTGGTGCTCGATCCCGGCCGGTCGCGTGCCGCGGTCCGGGCACTGGAATTGCTCGACCGGCCTCAGGGTTAGGTCGTATCCGACGACTCTTCCGGCTGCGTCAGACGCTCGACAAGGACGTCACTTCATGATGGACATCCAGGAGGCGACCTCGGCCAGTGCGTCGAGCGTCGCGCCATCGAAGTGACCGGTGGCGTTGTCGGCTTCGGCGACGACCATCCCATAGCCCTCCGGGCGTGAGGCGTAGTGCAGCCCCGTCATCTTCACCCCGGCCACCCCGAGCACCACGGCGACGTCCAGCGGCTGTACACCTCCGCTGCCCTGCACGACCGCGGCGTTGCCATGCCCGTCACCGACGGCCAGCAGCATTCGATGCAGGGACGAACACGGCGTTCTGATCAGGAACTCGCGCACTTTGTCCGTGGCTGCCGCGATGCACTCAGTCGCGTGTTCGAGATCGTGGACTTCTCGGCGCAGCTGCTTGACCTTCAGTTTGCTCCAGGCCTCGTCCGTCTTGCCTTTCTTCGCCGACTCGCGGCCTTCGGCCTCGCGAGTCTTGATCGACCGTCCCGGCAGAGCATCGACGACGTCACCAGCGGCGTTGCCGGCGAAAGCTTCGGATGCTGCTGCTCCGGCACCCACGCCGCCACCACCCGCGAACACGCCGGCCGCACCCACCCCGGCGACGCCGCTTCCGGCAAGGACGACCGCGGCCGCGACCGCCACCAAGGGGCCCGCACCGCCCTTGCCGTTCTCGATGTAGATCCGTTTTCCATTTTTGGTGATCCAGCGACCCACGTGTGCGTTTCCCCTCGCATTTGCTCAGCGCGCCTCACGTACGCGACGTGCAACTGAACATTTACGCATGGCGTCTGTGGGTGGTTGCCCGGCCATTCGAGTGAACCCAAGCGCTGGAAACAGGGCATCGAGCCGCCGGAACCCCGAATGACTTGATCGCTGGGGCTTATTGCGTGAGCGCGTCACCACCGGCCCCGGCGAGCCGGCGCCGGGGTGCGAGGCTTCCTAGTCACCGGTCAACAGATCGACCACGTCCTCGGCCCGCTCTCGTTCCCCGAACCGCCGCCGCTGGCGGTCGGCGCCGCCGCCCTCGGCGGCCAGGCGGGCCGTTCCTTCCCTCGCGAACTCCAAGTCCCCGGCCGCTTCCAAGGCCGGGGCCGTCAGCTCGACCAAGTCGTCCAGGACCGCCTTCGTCGGCTCCAGATCGCCGCTCTTCGGGTGGGGGCAGCAGCCGGTCACCCCTTCGCGCGAGGCCCGCCAGAGCTGCGCGCGCAGCACCTCGTTCGACAGGTGCGGCGCCGGACCGTCGTCGGCCAGGGCCGTGGCGACCAGGCCTCGCGCCAGCACGCCCAGCAACACCGCGTCCTCCGGCACCGCCGCGACGTCGGCGATGCGGAACTCCAGCGTCGGCTGCTTGTCCGAAAGCCGGACGTCCCAGTAGATCATTCCGCGGTCCAGGATCGAGCCCGCGCGCAGCCAGCCGTCGACGATGCTTTCGTACTCGTCCAGCGAGGCGAAGCGCGGTGGCGGCCCCGCGGACGGCCAGCGGCTCCACTGCTGGTAACGCCAGCTGCAGTAACCTGTGTCGTAGCCGTCGGAAATCGCCGAGTTCGCCGTCACCGTGAGCAGCGCCGGCAGCCAGGGCCGGATCCGGTTCAGGACCTGGACGCCGCTCTCCTTGTCCGGGATCGCCACGTGCACGTGGCACCCGCAGGTGAGCGACGTCCGGGGGGTGGCGCCGAAGTGCTCGGCCATCCGCTCGTAACGCGGGTTCGGCGTGATCACCGGCGGGTTCGTTTCGAGCAGCAGCGGGGACGCCGCCGGCAGCACGCGATACCCGCGCCGGCGGGCGGCACCCGCGAGGTCTTCGCGCAGCCCGCGCAATTGGCGCAGGGCTTCGGTGTGGGTCCGGCAGACGTCGGTGGCGGCTTCGGCCTGGGACCGCGTCAGCTCGTGCTGCAGCTCGCCTCGGTCGTCTCCGGCGGCTTCGGCCGCGTCGACGACGTCGTCGCCGGCGTGGGACAGGTGGCCGCTGCGGTCGACGACGAAGAACTCCTCTTCGATGCCGAACGTCAGCACATCGCCCGTCGGTTGGTTCACCGGTGTTCTCCTGGGGGGTCGGGGACCGGACGAATACCCGGCGGGCGGTTCGGGCAAACCGGGTTTTCCCGCGCGTGCAGCGGGTATTCGACCGGTCATGTCGACCGACGCCATCGTGCTGCTCAAGAACGATCACAAGACCGTGGAGAAGCTGTTCAAGCAATTCGAGAAGGCGGGGGAGGAGGCGTACGACGAGAAGCGCCGGATCGCCGACTCGATCATCGAAGAGCTGACCGTCCACGCCTACATCGAGGAGGAGATCTTCTACCCGGCCGCGCGCGAAGCCGTGCCGGAGACCAAGGACCACGTGCTGGAAAGCGTGGAGGAGCACCACGTCGTGGTGTGGATGCTGTCGGAACTGCTCGGCATGGACCCGAAGGACGAGACCTTCGACGCCAAGGTCACCGTGCTCACCGAGAACGTCCGCCACCACGTCGAAGAAGAAGAGGACGAGTGGTTCCCCGAGGTCCGCTCGGCGATGGGCCGCAAGCAGCTGCAGGAGCTCGGGCAGCGGATGATCGACGCCCGCTCCGACGCCCCCAAGAACCCCCTGGAACTCAAGAGCGCCAAGGCCTGACGGAGGAGGGCGCCGCTTCCCGGGAAGCGGCGCCCTCGCGGTCACCGCTTCGCGACGACCCGGATGGACTCGAGCTCGGAGTCGGCCGGGTCGGGCAACTGCATCCCGGCGCCGAGCCCGCTGCGCAGGTACTCGAGTATCGGCTGGGTGATCACCTCGCCGGGCAGCACGCCGGGCGCCCCGGGCGGGTACGGCGTGATCATTTCGGCCGCGATCCGGCCGGCCGCCTCCGCCGCGGGCACCTGCTCGGTCTCGCCGAAGAACGCGTCGCGCGGCAGCATCGCCGTCTCCAGCTCCATCTCCCGCGGCGACGGCAGGTCCACCTTCGGCGGCTTCTCGAACGACGGCGCGGCCTTCACCAGCGCTTCGACGGCGCCGAGCAGCGTGCCCGCCGTTCCTTCGTCGTCGGAGTGGGTGAACTGGGCGACGATCCGGCGGTGGTCGGACAGGCCGACCGTGACGCGCCGGTGCTCGCGCAGCCAGTCGGCGGCCTGGTACCCGCTGATGCCGAGGGGCTCGAGGTCGAGGACGACCTTGAGCGGGTCGGCCGAGTCGGCGAGGTCCGGGCCGAGCAGTTCGTCGTAGAGCACGGTGACGCCCAGCTCGCCCAGTCGGCCGCGGACCGACTCCACGAGTGTCAACGCGCCTTCGAGCAGCTCCTTGCCGTGCTCGGCCATCTGCCGGCGCCAGCCGTCGAGAGCCGCGTAGACCAGCGAACTCGCGCTCGTCGTGCCCAGCAGGTCCTCGCGCGCCTTCAGCACCTTCGGGTCCACGCGGTCGCCCTGCAGGTGGAAGACCGAGCTCTGCTCGACCGCCGCGCCCATCTTGTGGACGCTCGTGACGCACACGTCGGCGCCGACGTTCATGCCCCACGGCGGGAGTCCGTCGTGGAACGGCAGGTGCGCGCCCCACGCCTCGTCGACGATCAGCGGCAGCCCGCGGTCGTGGCACCATTCGGCGATCGCACGCAGGTCGCCGCAGGTGCCGTAGTCGGTCGGGGTCACAACCAGGGCGCCCTTGACCTCGGGATCGCGCTCGTAGGCCTCCGCGAACTCCCGCACGCCCGGCGGGTGGTTCAGGTGCCGCCCGGCGTCCCAGTGCGGCCGGACCCAGACGGGCCGGACGCCGCTGACGATCAGCCCGGAGATCACCGACTTGTGGACGTGCCGCGGCACCAGCAGCTTTTCGTGCGGACCGGCGACGGCGAGCATCGCGCTCTTCACCGAAAGCGAGCTGCCGCAGGTCGAGAAGAAGGTGTGCTCGGCGCCCACCGCGTCGGCCATCAGCTCCTGCGCTTCGGCGAGCACGCCCTTGCGCATCAGGCGGTCGTCGAGGCCGTTGAGCGCGATGACGTCGGACTTGAAGACGTCGGCGCCGACGACATCCAGGACCCGCGGGTCCACGCCGCGGCCCTGCTTGTGGCCGGGCGCGTTGAACGGGACGTAGCCGGCGCTGTGGTAGTCGCGCAGCGCCTCGAGTACCGGTGCCTTGCCGTGGTCCATGGCGCCGGAGTAGCCGGACGCGGTCCGCGTGAAACACCCCGGTGGCGTGACCGCGCGTGGTTGGGGTATCCCGGAGGGCATGGAGTGGCACGAGGAGCTGCACGAGCGGGCCGACGAGCGCATCGAGCACCTGGACGAGCGGCTGTGGGCCGTCGCCACCGCGCTGCACGAGCGGCCGGAACTGTCCTATGAGGAGCACGCCGCCGCCGAGCGGCTCACCGGCGAACTGGCCGCCGACGGCTTCGCCGTGGAAACCGGGATCGCCGGGCTCCCCACGGCGTTCGTCGCCCGCGCCGGGGAAGGGCGGCCCTGCATCGCGCTGCTGCTGGAGTACGACGCCCTGCCCGGGCTCGGGCACGCCTGCGGGCACAACCTGATCGCCGCGGCCGGCCTCGGGGCCGCGCTGGCCGCCAAGGACGTCCTGGGGGACACCCCGGGCTCGGTGCTCGCCGTGGGCACCCCGGCCGAGGAACGCGGCGGCGGCAAGGTCGCGATGGCCGAGGCGGGCGTCTTCGACGACGTCGACGCGGCCCTGATGATCCACCCCGGCGTGCACTCGTGGTCGTGGGCGCCGCTGACCGCGCAGGTCGAGGTCAAGCTGACCTTCCACGGCCGGGCGGCGCACCCGACCGGCGACCCGGAGCACGGCATCGACGCCCTCGCCGCGCTGATCCAGGCGTTCGGCGCGATCTCGGCCCTGCGCCAGCGGCTACCCGCCGGATCGCACGTCCAGGGCATCATCACCGAAGGCGGCGAGGCGACGAACATCGTCCCCGACCGCGCCGAAGGCCGGTTCGGCCTCCGCGCGCTGACGACGGACGCGCTGGACCGCCTGGTCGAGGACGTGACGACGTGCGCGGAAGGCGCGGCGCTGGCGACCGGGGCGAAGGTCGACGTCGAACGCCTGGGGCGCGGGTACGCGCACTTCCGCGACAACCCGGTGCTGTCGGAGCGGTTCACCGAGCACCTGGCGGCCTGCGGGATCCACGCGACCCCGCCGGCGCCGGGGGTCTTCCTCGGTTCGTCGGACATCGGCGACGTCAGCGTCCGGGTCCCGGCGATCCACCCGTTCGTGGGTATTGCGGCGGAGGAGAAGTCGGACCACACACCCGAGTTCGCCGAGGCGGCGGCGAGTCCGCGCGGCCGGGCGGCGATGCTGGCCTCGGCGGCGGCGCTGGCCCGCACGGTGATCGACCTGCGGACGCACCCGGCGCTGGTCAGCCGCGCGTGGGACTGCTTCCGGGACCTGGCGCGGAACGGGCGGTGACCGGCCGCCGCCGCAGCAGGCGCTCCACGTGGTTCATCGCCTCGACCCCTTCCGGGATCGCCTGCATGAGCCAGTTGTGGAACATCCCGGGGTACTCGCGGTAGTCGAGCTCGATGCCCGCGTCTCGCGCCCGGTCGGCGAAGCGGCGGGCGTCCGGCAGCAGGACGTCCCGGGTGCCGATGAACAACGTGATCGGCGCGAGCCCGGTCGGGTCGGCGTGGATCGGGCTGACCAGGGGGTCGCGCGGATCGGTGCCCTCGGCGTACATCCGGCCGGCTTCGCGCAGCCCGGCGATGCCGAGCATCGGGTCGGTCTCGTCGAGCAGTTCCGAGATCGGGTCTTCGAGCAGGACGTCCAGCCACGGCGAGTACAGGACGAGCCGTTCGGGCTGCGGCCGTCCGTGCGCGCGCAGGTTTTGCGCGATCGCGAGGGCCAGTGCGCCGCCCGCGGAGTCACCGGAGACGACGACGCGCTCGGCGTCGTTCCCGTCGTAGGCCGCCTGGACCATCGGGATGGTGGCGGTGTGGTCGTGGTGGGGGACGAGTGGGTAGACCGGCAGCGTCACCGCGCAGCCGAGCCGCGCGACCAGGTCGGCGGCGTAGCGCCAGTGGTGCTTTTCCACCTGCTCGACGTACCCGCCGCCGTGCAGGTGCAGCACGTGCAGGTCGCACGCCTGCCCGGTGCGCGGCCGGAAGGTGTAGCAGGGGAAGCCGTGCACGTCGTGCTGTTCGAGGTCGACCCGCCGCCGGACCTTGCGCGGCGGCCGGGCCATCGACGGCGTCTGGTGTCGCGGCAGCCGGTGGTGCAACGCCGAAACGTTGTCGTAGAACCGTTTCTGGCCCGACGCCCGCAGCACCGCCATCCTGACCTTCGCCTGCACACTGACCACCAGGCACTCCTTCCCGTCCGCACCCGGTTACCCGGGCACGGACGGGACCTAACTAGGCGACGGAGGTGTAGTGCGACGCGTCCCCTTCGAGCGACTCGCTGGGCCGCCCGTCGATGCCGGCCGGGACGTCGCCGGCCACCGTGACGCGGTTGAGCCGCCTCGGCAGGCCGTCGTAGTTGTCGATCGCGTAGTGCTGGGTGATCCGGTTGTCGAACAGCACCAGCTGGTCCGGCTCCCACGCCACGCGTACGACGTTCTCCGGTCGCGTCACGTAGGACTGCAGCAGCCGCAGCAGGTCCCGGGACTCGGTCACCGAGAGCCCTTCGATCCGCTGCGCGAAGCCGCCGATGAACAGGCCGCGCTCGCCGGTCACCGGGTGCACCCGCACCACCGGGTGCACGGTCCGGTACTTGCGCGAGACGAACTGCGCCCGGCGCTCGCGCTCCTGCTCGTCCACCGTCTCCGGCGGCTGGACGTAGTCGTAGTCGTTGGTGTGCACCGCCCGCAGCGTGTCGGCGAACGCCCGCAGCGGCTCCGGCAGGTCCCGGTAGGCCGCGGCGGCGTTCGCGATCAGCGTCTCCCCGCCGTAGGGCGGCACCACCAGGCTGCGCAGCGTGCTGGCCTTCGGCGGGTTGAGCACGAAGGTGACGTCGGTGTGCCAGTGGTTGGCGCGGCCCCGCTCGCTGTCGACGGGCAGGATCGTCGGCGCGCCCTCGACGGCGGGCACCGTCGGGTGTGCCTTGGTGAGCTCGCCGAAGTGCGCGGCGAACCGCTGCTGGCCCTCGTCGTCGAGGCGGACGTTCCGGAACACCAGCGCCTTGTGCTCGTGCAGGGCGTCGGTCAGGAACGCCACCTGGGCGGCGTCGAGGTCGCCGGAGGGGTCGAAGCCGACGATCTCGGCGCCGATCCTCCCGGTCAGTTTGCGGACGTCGGTGCCGATGGTGGTCACTAGTGCACCCTCTTCTCTGCGAGTCCTTGGATGGGGCTTGTGGTAGTAACTAGGCGGAAGCCGGGGTGACGGCCTGGTGCGGTAGCCCTTCGTGGGCCTGCATGACACTGCCGCCCCCGGCTTCCCCGGAACCGCGAAGCGATGACAAAGGGACGCGCCCCAGAGCGCCGGTTAGTGACCACTGCGCCCTCGGTTCCCTCTCCAGCGCCTGGTCCCTGCCCTCGGCTGTGAGCAGAAAGGCGACGCAGTTGTCGCAGCACGATGGACCGTTGTTCTTCGTCGGGATCGACTGGGCCGCGGCCGAGCACGCCGTGTGCGTGCTGGACCAGACCGGCCGGAAGGTGTCTGCGTTCACCAGCGACCACACCTCCGCCGGGTTTGCCAGGATGACCGCCCGGCTGAGCAAATTCGGTGACGTCGAACGGATGCCAGTCGCGATCGAACGCCCCGACGGGCGGCTGGTCGACGCGCTGCTGGCCGCCGGACATCCGGTGCTGCCGGTCAAACCCACCGCGATCAAGTCCTGGCGTGAGGCCGAGGTTCTCTCCGGCGCGAAATCCGACCCCGGCGACGCGCACGTGATCGCCGACTACCTTCGAGTGCGGATCCACCGGCTGCGCCCCGCCGCGCCGTTGTCCGGACCCACCAAGGCATTGCGCGCCCTGGTGCGGACCCGAGGCGACCTCGTGGACACCCGCGTCGCGGCGATCAACCAGCTCACCGCGCTGCTGGACGCCCACTGGCCCGGCGCCAAAACGATCTTCGCCAACATCGAATCCGCGATCGCTTTGGCGTTTCTGACCCGTTACCCGACGGCCGTCTCGGCGACCGGCCTGACCGAGAAGCAGCTGGCCGCCTTCTGCAAGGAACAGGGCTACTCCGGCAAAAAGCCCGCCGCCGTCTTGCTGGCCAGGCTGCGCTCGGCCCCAACCGGGCCGACTGACCCCGCCCTGTCCGAGGGCGTCCGGGACGCCGTGCTCGCGCAGGTCGCCGTGCTGACCGCTCTCAACACCGCCATCAAGGCGCTGGACCGCTCCATCGCCGAGAAGATGGACACCCATCCCGACGGGGAGATCTTCCGGTCCTTCCCCCGCGCCGGCACGATCAACGCCGCGCAGATCCTGGCCGAGTGGGGCGATGCCCGCGCCGCATTCACCCATCCTGACGCGATCGCCGCACTGGCCGGTATCACCCCGGTCACCAAGGCTTCGGGCAAGCAACGTGGTGTCTCGTTCCGCTGGGCCTGCAACAAACGCCTGCGCTTGGCCATCACGACCTTCGCCGGCAACAGCCGCTTTGCCAGCTCGTGGGCCGCCGACATCTACGAACGAGCCCGCGCGAGCGGCAAGGATCATCCCCACGCCATCCGCATCCTGGCCCGAGCCTGGGTCCGCGTCATCTGGCGCTGCTGGCAGAGCCACACGCCCTACAACCCCGCCTTGCACGGAGGCGCCCAACACCAGGCAAAACAACCTCTGGCGGCCTAACTCTGCCCCAGAGGTTGACACAAGGGGTGTCATGCGGGCTCCTTCACTCGGTTGCGGTTGACGGGCCGCGCGAGGCCGTAGTGCTCGCGCAAGGTGGTGCCGGAGTACTCGGTGCGGAACAGGCCGCGCCGCTGCAGCTCCGGGACGACGAGGTCGACGAAGTCGTCGAGCCCGCCGGGCAGGGTGGGCGGCATGACGTTGAAGCCGTCGGCGGCGCCGCCGCGGAACCACGCCTCCAGCTCGTCGGCGACCTGGACCGGCGTCCCGGCGAAGACGCGGTGCCCGCGCCCGCCGGCCAGCCGTTCCAGCAGCTGCCGGATGGTGAGGTCTTCGCGCCGGGCCAGGCCGACGACCAGGTCGAACCGGCTCTGGCCGCCTTCGGTGAAGCTGCCGACGTCGGGCAGCGGCCCGTCGAGCGGGTAGCCGGTGACGTCGTGGTCGAGCATCTTCGACAGCTGCCGCAGCCCGTAGTCCGGGATGATCAGCGCGTTCAGCTCGGCTTCGCGTTCGCGCGCCTCGGCTTCGGTGCGGCCCAGAATCGGCGAGATCCCGGGGAGGATCTTGATTTCGTCCGGCGCGCGGCCGTACTTCGCGAGCCGGCCCTTGACGTCGTCGTAGAACGCCTTGCCCTCGGCGAACGTCTGCTGCGCGGTGAACACGGCTTCGGCGTGCTTCGCCGCGTACTGCTTGCCGGTCTCCGACGAACCGGCCTGCACCAGGAGCGGGTATCCCTGGGGTGGGCGTTCGATGTTGAGCGGCCCCTGCACCTGGAAGTGCGGGCCGTCGTGCTCGATCGCCCGGATGCGGTCGGTGTCGGCGTGGACACCGCTCGGCCGGTCGACGACCGCGGCGCCGTCGTCCCAGCTGTCCCACAGTTTCTTGACGACCTCGACGAACTCCTCGGCCCGGTCGTACCGCGCCGCGTGCGACGGGCGCTTGGCGAGGTTGAAGTTCCGGGCCTCGTCGATCCCGGCCGAGGTGACGATGTTCCAGCCCGCGCGGCCACCGGAGAGGTGGTCGAGCGAGGCGAACTTGCGGGCCAGGTGGTAGGGCTCGTTGTAGGTGGTCGACGCCGTCGCGATCAGTCCGATGTGGACCGTGGACGCGGCGAGCGCCGAAAGCAGCGTCAGCGGTTCGAAATGGCTGTGCGAGTTGTGCTTGACGTTGCCCCACAGCGCGACGCCGTCGGCGAGGAAGATCGAGTCGAGCCTGCCGCGCTCGGCGGTACGCGCGATGTCGGCGTAGTGCTGCAGCGTGCGGGCCCGGTGCGGGTCGGTCGACGGGTGCCGCCACGCGGCTTCGTGGTGGCCGTTCGGCATCACGAACGCGTTGAGGTGCATCATGGCTTCTCCTTGGGACGCCAGGTGGAAAACCGCCGTTCGAGGCCGACGAAGCCGGCGTTGACGACGACGCCGAGCACCGAGACCGCGATGATCCCGGCGTACATCTGCTGGATCTGGAAGTTCACCTGGCTCGTGTTGATCAGGTAGCCGAGCCCGGCCTTGGCGCCGACCATCTCCGCGGCCACCAGCACCAGGATCGAATAGGACGCCGCCATCCGGATGCCGGTGAACACCGTCGGCACCGCCGAAGGCAGGATCACCTTCCGGAACAGCCGCGGGCTGGACAGCCCCAGCGAGCGGGCCGCCTTGACCAGCAGCGGGTCGACCGTGTTGACCCCGGCGATCGTGTTGAGCAGCACCGGCCACACGCAGGCGTAGACCACCAGGCTGACCTTCGACAGCTCGCCGATGCCCAGCAGCAGCGTGAACACCGGCAGCAGCGCCAGCGCGGCGGTGTTGCGGGCCAGCTCCAGCAGCGGCTGCAGGAACCGCGCCACCGGCCGGTACCAGCCGATCAGCAGGCCCAGCGGCACCGCGACCGCGACGGCCACGGCGAACCCGGCGGCGGACCGCCCGACGCTGGCCAGCAGGTGGTCGGCCAGTTCGCCATCGAGGGCGAGGTCCCACAGCGCCTGCAGGTCCTCCGACAGCGGCGGCAGGAACGTCCGCGTGCTCTCGTCGAGGATGAACCGGGGGACCAGTTCCCAGAGCAGCACGAACAGCACGACCGCGGCGGAGGCGTGCACCGCCCGGGTGAGCCGCTTCTGGAGCCGGCGCGGCTCCGTCGGCGGCTCCGCGGGTCTGGTGTGGACAGCGGGTGCTTCGAGGGTGGTGGTCATCGGGCCGCGCTCCGTTCGTGTTCGGCCGCCTTGCGGACCTCGTCGTGCAGCAGTTCCCAGAGCCGGTGGCGCTGCCGGCCGAACTCGGGCCCGGAGCGCACGTCCCCGGTGCGGTCGCCGAGGTCGACGTCGACGACGGCCTTGAGCCGCCCGGGCCGCGACGTCAGCACCGCCACCCGTTGCCCCAGGTAGACGGCCTCGTCGATGCCGTGGGTGATGAACACGATCGTCTTGCCGGTGCGGCGCCAGATCCGCAGCAGCTCCTCCTGCAGCTGCTCGCGGGTCTGGGCGTCGAGCGCGGCGAACGGCTCGTCCATCAGCAGCACGGCCGGGTCGTAGGCGAGGCTGCGGGCGATCGCGACCCGCTGCTTCATCCCGCCGGACAGTTCGTGCGGGTAGCGGTCCTCGAAGCCGGACAGACCGACCAGGGCGAGGTATTCGCGGGCCCGCTCGGCTCGCTGCCGCTTCCCGAGCGGCCCGCCTTCCAGACCGAATTCGACGTTGGCGCGGGCGGTGCGCCACGGGAACAGCGCGTACTGCTGGAAGACGACCCCGCGGTCGAGCCCCGGGCCGCGCACCGGCTCGCCGTCGATCAGCACCTGGCCGGACGTCGGGGTGGCGAGCCCGCCCAGCAGGTCGAGCAGCGTCGACTTGCCCGAGCCGCTGGGGCCGACGAGCGAGAGGAACGTGCCGTCGGCGATGTCGAGGGAGACGTCGTCGAGGGCGGTCAGGGCGCCGAATGTCTTGGTCACCGAGCGGATGCTGATCACTTGGTCACCGCCGGGGCGCCGTCGCGGTAGGGGTTGAACTCGTTGGTGTAGAGCCTCGAGGTGTCGATCCGGTCGTGCTTGAGGTAGCCCTCCTGCTTGAGCCACGGCTCCCAGCGGGTGTAGTCCGCATCGGAGATGAGCCCGGCGCGGGTGATGCCGACGCTCTTCCAGTACTTCAGCGTGTCGGTGCTTTCGTTGCGGCCGCGGGCTTTGATGATCTTCGTGAAGCGGGCGATGACCTCGTCGCGCGGGGTGGTGCGTTCCCACTCGATCGCCTTCGCCACGGCGGAGACGAAGATCTTCGCGGTCTCCGGGTACTTCTTGATGAAGTCGGTGCGCAGCACGTACGGGCCGCCGTTGTAGGGCCCGAACGCGCCGACGTCGGTGAACAGCGGGCGGACGCCGCCGGCCGCGAGGGCGTGGTCCTGCAGGATCCCCTGGAGCGCGGCGACGTCGAGCTGGCCGTTGCGCAGCGCCTGTTCGGCGTTCACCGGCGGGATGACGACGAGCTGGACCTGCTTGATCTCCTCGTCGGAGAGGCCCTGCCCCTTGAGCCAGGTGTCGAGCGCGGCCTCGAGGTTCGCGCCGGCGGTGTTGACGCCGACCTTCTTGCCGATCAGGTCGCGGGCGGACCGGATCGGGCTGTCCTCTTTGGTGTAGAAGCCGATGAAGGCCTTGTCGTCGGAGCCGTAGTAGTTGACGACCGCCTTGACCGGCGCCCCGGCTTCGACGAGCTTGACGACCGCGCCGGTGAAGGCACCGCCGAAGTCGGTCTGGTCGGTGGCCGCGGACTGGATGTCCTGCGGGCCGCTGATCGTGTTGCCGACCCACTTCAGCCTGACCGGGCCGAAGTAGCCCAGGTCTTCGGCGAGTTCGGGCAGGGTGACGGCGTTCGCGCTGCCTTGGTAGCGCAGCTCCAGCTTCTCCGGTTGCCCGGGCGCACCGGTGGCCGTCGCCGAAGCGCAGCCGGCCAGCAGCATCGCGGCGGCGGCGAACAGGGGCAGGGTTTTCTTCACGGTGGTTTCGTCCGTTCGGGGAGTCGGTGGGGATAGGAGCAATTGTCAGCGGCTCCCGGCCGGACGGTCAATTTTGCGAGTTCGTGAAATAACTCGTGCGCTTCACGAAGCGCGGGACCACCGCGTCGGAAGTGGACCGAGCGGGTCGTCGTAGAGGACGTCCAGGAGCACCGCCCCGCCGGCGGTGGCCAGCTCGGTGCCCGGGAAGCTCGTGCCCACAACGGTTTCCGCCGGATCGGGGCAGCGGGACCGCATTCCGACCTCCTCCCGGATGATGGGAAGGCAGTCCGGGACGTGGGCTACACTGCGGTCGACCACCACGAGCACGGCCGGATTCAGCACGTCGAGCAGAAGGGCCGCCGCCTGGCCGATGAGCTGCGCGCGTTCCTGGAACATCCGCATCGCCGCGGAATTGCCGTCCGCGGCGAGCGCGAGCAATTCCGGAAAGCCCGGGCGTGCGAGCAATCCGTTTTCCGCGGCTTTGCGGGCGAGGGTCGCTTCGGAAACGGCGGCTTCGAGACAGCCGGTGCGCCCGCACCGGCACGGCTCGGTGCTGTCGTCGACCCGCAGGTGCGCGACGGCTCCGGCGGCCGAGCGCGGCCCGTGGTGTACGGTCGCCCCGGTGGCGAAGGCGGCGTCGACGACGTTGCCGGTGAACAGCTGCACGACGCTGTCGCGGGCTCGTGGGTGCCCGAAGAGTCGTTCGGCGTGCACCAGGGCGCGCGCGTGCCCGTCGACCTCGACGGCCAGCCCGGTGCTGCCGGTCAGGAGGTCGCGGACCGGCACGTTCCGCCAGCCCAGCAGCGGGTGTTCGACCACGGTGCCGGATTCCCGGTCGACCCAGCCGCCGGTGGCGACGCCCAGGCCGAGTGGCTCGCGGTCCGGGGCGTGCCCGAGCAGGAGGTCGTCGAAGATCTCGGCAGCGCGGGCGAGCAGGTCTTCCGCGGCCAGGCCGTCGTGCGGTTCTTCGTGCTGTACCAGCACATTCCCGCGCAGGTCGAGCAGCGCGACGGTGGCGTGGTGCACGGCCAGGTGCAAGGCCCCGGCGACGTGCCGCCCGGTGTCGAGGTCGACCGGTACGTGCGGCCGCCCGACGCTTTTGCGGGACTCGGCTTCCGGGAGTTCGCGCAGGAGCCCGCGCTGGAGAAGCTCGGCGGTGTGCCCGGTGACGGCGGCGGCGGACAACCCGGTGCGGCGCGCGATGGTGCTGCGCGCGATCGGTCCGTCGTCGAGGACGGCCCGCAGCACGGTACTCGCGCTGGCGCTGCGCCGGGCGCCGCGCGCATCCGTCCTCTGTGGACTCTCCGCGCGGCTGGTCATCGGCCGATCGTCGCAGATGGAGCGGCGCGGGCCCAGCGTGCCCAGGATGCGGGCTTGACGCATACCCATATGGGAATATGATGAGCGGCGTGGCACGAGCAGCGACGACGGCCGACACCTTCAACGCCGTGGCCGAACCCCGGCGGCGGCAGATCCTCGACGTCCTCATGGACGGCGAGCGGTCGGTCGGCGACCTCGTCGACCTGCTCGGCCTCGCGCAGCCCCAGGTGTCGAAGCACCTGCGAGTCCTGCGCGAAGTCGGCGCGGTGGACGTGCGCGGCGACGGCCGGCAGCGGCTCTACCGGCTCAACGGCGCCGCGCTCAAGCCCATCCACGACTGGGTCAAGCGCTACGAACGGACGTGGGCGGCGCGGTTCGACCTGATGAACGACGTCCTCGAGGAACTCAAGGAACAGGAGCAGTGACGTGGAGATCACCACCCCCGCCGACGACCGGATCCTCATCACGCGCGAGTTCGACGCGCCCAAGCACCTCGTCTACCGCGTGTGGACGACTCCGGAGCTGGTGAGCCGGTGGTGGAGCGGCCATCGCGGCACGACCACGGAGGTCGAGCTGGACCTGCGGCCCGGCGGCCGGTGGCGGTACGTGCTGAAAACGGACGACGGCACCGAGGTCGGCTTCCACGGCGAGTACCGCGAGATCGTGCCCGGGGAGCGGATCGTCTACACCGAGGTGTTCGAGATGCCCGGCGTCGACCTCGACGACGTGGACGGCCCGCTCAACACCGTCACCTTCACCGCGCTCGACGGCGACCGCACGCGCCTGGAGCTGCTGACCGAGACCGGCAGCAAGGAACTGCGGGACACCATCCTGCAGTCCGGCATGGAGGTCGGCGCGCGGGGGCAGATGGAGCTCATCCAGGAGCTGGCGGACTCCCTGCGTTAGCCGCGCGCAGGAACCGCTCGCCCGTCTTCGCCAGCGCCTCGGCCAGCTCCGGTGCGTCGAGCACCTCGAAGTCGACGTCGAGCAGGCCCAGGTAGAGCCCGAGCATCTGCGCGTGGTCGGACCCGACCTCGGCCACGCAGCGGTCCGGGCCCTCGGCCGTCACGTCGACCGCGATCGGCAGCCGGGCCCGGACGTACTCCACCGAGGCGTGCAGCCGCACCCGGGCGTGGAACCGCCAGGTCGCCGCGCCCGCGCTGCGCTGGACGAACTGGGCGACATCGCCCTCCGGGGGCTCGCGCGGGGCGAAGCGCGGGCCGTTCGGCACCTTCGGCGTCATCCGGTCGACGCGGAAGGTGCGCCAGTTGTCGCGGGCGGTGTCCCAGGCGACCAGGTACCAGCGGCGCCCCCAGCTGACCAGGCGGTGCGGCTCGACGTCGCGGCGGCTCGGCGTGCGCTCGTGGCTCGTGTAGTCGAAGCGCAGCCGCTCGTTCGCCCGGATCGCCGCCGCGATCGCGGTCAGGACGTCCGCGTCGACGGACGGGCCGCCGCCGGGCACCGCGACCGTCGCGGTCTGGAGCGCCCGCACCCGGTGGCGCAGCCGCGACGGCAGCACCTGCTCCAGCTTGGCCAGCGCGCGCACCGACGTCTCGCCGATGCCGGCGACCCCGGCCGCCGTCCGCAGCCCGACCGCGACGGCCACCGCCTCGTCGTCGTCGAGCAGCAGCGGCGGGAGCTGGGCGCCCGCGCCGAGGCGGTAGCCGCCCTGGACGCCCGGGGCGGCCTCGACCGGATAGCCGAGCTCCCGCAGTTTGCCGATGTCGGTGCGGACGGTGCGCGCGGAGACGCCGAGCCGGTCGGCCAGGTCGGCGCCGGTCCAGTCGCGCCGCGTTTCGAGCAGCGACAGCAGCCGCAGGAGGCGAGCGGAGGTCTGCAACATTTTTCGAGGATCGCACGAATCGCGGAAGGAAGTCTTCCGCAATGGTTCATAACGTGCTGCTCATGACGAACGAAATCCGCCCCTTCCGCATCGACGTCCCGCAGGCCGAGCTGGACGACCTCCACCGGCGCCTCGCCTCCGCCCGGTTCGCCGACGCGGTGCCCGGCGACGAGCCCGACTGGTCCCGCGGCATCCCGACGAGCGTCGTCCGGGAGCTCGCCGAGTACTGGCGCGACGGCTACGACTGGCGGGCCCAGGAAGCGGCGCTCAACGCGTTTCCGCAGTTCACGACCGAGATCGACGGCCAGACCATCCACTTCCTGCACGTCCGCTCGACCCGGGCCGACGCCGTGCCGCTGCTGCTCACCCACGGCTACCCGGGCTCGGTCGCCGAGTTCCTCGACGTCCTCGGCCCGCTGACCGAGCCGGGCCCGGACGCGTTCCACGTCATCGTCCCGTCGGTGCCCGGGTTCGGGTTCTCGACGCCGTTGAGCGGCCCCGGCTGGGAGCTGGCCCGCACGACCGACGCGTTCGCCGAGCTGATGACCCGCCTCGGCTACGACCGGTTCGCCGCGCAGGGCGGCGACCTCGGCGCGGGGGTCACCGGCCGGCTCGCCGCGGTGTACCCGGATCGCGTCATCGGCACCCACGTCAACAGCGACCGCGGGACGATTGCGCTGGCGGGAGAGCAGTTGCCGATGCCGGAGGGCTTGTCGGAGGCCGAACAGTCCGAATTGGACGCCGCCCGCGCGGACTGGCAGTCCGGCCGCGGGTACCTCGACCTCCAGTCCCACAAGCCCGAGACGATCGCGGCCGCGCTCACCGACTCCCCGGTCGGGCAGCTGGCCTGGATCGCGGAGAAGTTCGAGGCGTGGACCGGCCCGGACGGCGTCGACCGCGACCGGCTGCTGACGAACATCAGCCTGTACTGGTTCACCCGCAGCGGCGCGAGCGCGGCCCGGTTCCTCTACGAGGCCGCGCACTCCGCCCACGGCTGGCTGGCGCCCTCGGACGTCCCCGCGGGCTGGGCGGTGTTCGACTCTTCCCCGGTGGTCCGGCGGATCATGGACCCCGAGGAGAAGATCGCGCACTGGTCCGACTTCGCCGAGGGCGGCCACTTCGCGGCGCTGGAGGAGCCCGAGCTGCTCGTGGCCGACATCCGCGCGTTCTTCCGCGGGCTGCGACCGTGAACGTCCGCGCGCTCAACCGGGCGCTGCTCGCGCGGCAGCATCTCCTGGAACGGACGTCGTTGCCGGCCGCGACGATGGTCGGGCACCTGGTCGGGATGCAGGCGCAGGCCCCGCTCGCACCGTACGTCGGGCTGTGGACCCGGATTTCCGGGTTCCGGCCCGGCGAGCTGGCCTCCCTGATCACCGGCCGCCAGGCCGTGCGCGGGCCGCTGATGCGGGGGACCGTCCACCTGGTCCTCGCCGAGGACGCGCGCGTGCTGCGGCCGCTGGTGCAGCGGGTGGTGGCGAACGGTTACACCGGCCACTTCGGCCGCCGCGTCGGCGACGCCGATCTCGGCGCGGTGTCCCGCTTCGGCCGCGAGCTGCTCGAAGAGCGGCCCCGGACCCGGCGGCAGCTGCAGGACGCGCTGGCCGCGCGGTGGCCGGCGCACGACGCCGAGGCGCTCTCGTACGCGGTCGGCTCCCTGGTGCCGACCGTGCAGGTGACGCCCCGCGGCGTCTGGGGTTCGACCGGCCCGGCCACGCTGACCACCCTGGAAAGCTGGCTCGGCGGTCCGCTGGACTGCCGTCCCTCCATCGAGGACGTGGTGCGGCGGTACCTGCGGGCGTTCGGCCCGGCATCGGTGGCCGACGTCCAGGCGTGGTCGGGGTTGACGAAGCTGCGCGAGATCGTCGAGCCGATGGGCCTGCGGACGTTCCGCGCGGACTCCGGCGAAGTGCTCTACGACGGGGAAGACGGCGTGCTCCCGGACCCTTCGGCACCGGCGCCGGCGCGGTTCCTGCCGGAGTACGACAACGTCCTGCTGGCGCACGCCGACCGGGCGCGGGTCCTCCCGCCCGGCCGGCGGGTCCCGCTGCCGCCGGGCAATGGCGCTTCCCGGGGAACACTGCTGGTGGACGGCTTCTACCGCGCGGACTGGCGGCTGCACGCCGACGCCCTGGAGGTCACCGCCCACGACCGGCTGACGGCGGGGGAGCGGGCGGAGATCGAGACGGAGGCCGGGCGGCTGCTGGAGTTCCTCGACGCGGGGGCGCGATCTGTGCGAATCACCGGAACTTGAGCGAGGTGGTGGGCCAGAATTGCCCGGTGCAGTTCGCGATCCTCGGGCCGGTCGAAGCCCACCGTCCCGACGGGACCCCGGTCGCCCTCGGCGGGCCGCAGCTGCGGGGGCTGCTGGCCCTGCTCGCCCTCGATGCCGGGCGGGTCGTGAGCGCCGAACGGCTCATCGACGGCCTGCACGGCGAGCACCCGCCCGAGGGCGCCGCCGAAGCCCTCCAGTCGCAGGTCTCGCGGCTGCGCCGGCGCCTGAAGGACGGCGGCGCGCCCGACGGCCTCGTCGAGTTCACCCCCGCCGGGTACCGCTTGGCCATCGACCCCCAGGACGTCGACGTCCACCGCTTCGAACGGCTCACCGCGCAAGCGCGGGAGACCCCCGATCCGGCCGGGAAGCTCGAGCTGTTCACCGAAGCTCTCGCGCTCTGGCGGGGCCCCGCGCTCGACGGGCTCGCCGACCCGCCGCGCGCGGCCCGGCTGGCGGAACTACGGCTGGCCGCGACCGAAGACCGCGTGGAAGCCGGGCTCGCGCTCGGTCACCACGAGCGGCTCGTCGCCGAACTGCGGGAGCTCACCCGCGAACACCCCCTGCGTGAACGGCTCACCGCCCAGCTCATGCGGGCCCTCCACGGTGGCGGCCGGTCCGCCGAAGCCCTCGCCGTGTTCGCCGAGATGCGGGAACGCCTCGCCGACGAACTCGGCGCCGATCCGTCGCCGGAGCTCGCCGACGCGCACATCGCGGTGCTCCAAGCGGCTCCGGCTCGCCGCGTTCCGGTGCCGCTCACCGGGTTCGTCGGCCGCGCCGAGCTCGACCGGCTCACCGCCGCCCTGCGCGACGTCCGGCTCGTCACGCTCATCGGACCGGGCGGCGCGGGCAAGACCCGGCTCGCCGCCGAAGCCGCGGCCCGGGCGGACGGCGAGGTGTGCTTCGTCGAGCTCGCGACGACCACCGACGTCCCGCGCGCGGTCCTCGCCGCACTCGGCCTGCGGGAACAGGGCGTGCTGACGCCGGGCGCGGCTGCCGACCCGGCCGACCGCCTGGCCGCCGGGCTCGCCGACCGGCCGGTGCTGCTGGTGCTGGACAACTGCGAACACGTCGTCGCCGAGGCCGCGCGGCTGGCGCGGCGCCTGCTGGGCGAGTGCGCCGGCCTGCGCGTGCTGGCCACCAGTCGCGAAGCACTGGGCTTGACCGGCGAGACGCTGGTGCGGTCGGCGCCCTGCCCGCCGACGCCGCGGCGCGGCTGTTCACCGAGCGGGCCGCGGCCGTGGCGCCGGGCGAAGTCCCGGAGCCGGGTGCGGTCGCCCGGATCTGTGCCGCCCTCGACGGTCTCCCGCTGGCCATCGAGCTCGCCGCCGCCCGGCTGCGGTCGCTGCCGGTGGAAGACGTCGCCGCCCGGCTCGGCGACCGGTTCCGGCTCCTCTCACGCGGCGACCGGACGGCCGAGCCGCGGCACCGGACTCTCCGCGGCGTCGTCGAGTGGAGCTGGGACCTGCTGGACGCCGACGAACAACTGCTGGCGGGCCGGTTCGCGGTGTTCGCCGGTGGCGCCCGACCGGCCGCTGTCGAGCGCGTCTGCGATGTCCCCGACTTCGTGCTCACCGGTCTGGTCGAGAAGTCCCTCGTCGAGTTCGACGGCCGCCGGTACCGGATGCTGGAGACGATCCGCGCGTTCTGCGCCGAGCAGGGCGACGACCGCCGGGCGGCGCACGCGCAGTACTTCCTGGACTTCGCCCGCGCCCACGAGCCGAAGCTGCGCGGTGCGGACCAGCTGACCGCCCTGGCCGACCTGACCGCCGAACACGCCGACCTCCACGCGGCCCTCCGCTGGAGCGCCGCCGAAGACCCGGACACCGCGTTGAGGCTCATCGCCGCGCTCTCCTGGTACTGGTGGCTGCGCGGCCTGCGCAGCGAGGTGCCGCCGATCGCGGACACCGTCCTGGCCGCGATCGGTCCCGAACCGCCGCCGGGGCTGGCCGAGGAATACGTCCTCTGCGTGATCCAGGCGTCGGACACCGGCGTCGCGATCGAGCCGATCCTGCGGCAGCTCGACGGGCCGCTGCGATACCCGTACCTGTTCCTGCTGTGGGCGTTTTCCCCGCGCACCAAGGCCGAAGACGGCGAACGGCTGGCCGCGCTGATCGGCCCGGACGCGTGGTCCCGGGCGTTCGCGGGGATCGGCGACGGCCTCGGCGCCCAGTACCGCGGCCGGATCGCCGAAGCCGAGGCGCACTTTTCGGCGTCCCTGGCCGCCTTCCGCACCTTGGGCGACCGCTGGGGCGAGGCCAGCGCGCTGGAGAAGCTCGCGGAGTTCGCGGACTGGCGCGGCGACCACGAGCGGTTCCGGGAGCTGATGGACGAGTCCGTCCGGCTGGCCGGCGAGCTCGGCGCGGCCGAAGACGCGGCCGACCTGCTCTGCCGCCGTGCCGACGGCGTCCTGCGGCAGGGCGACGCCGAAGCCGCGAAGGCCGACTACGAAACCGCCGCCGAGCAGGCGCGCGCCGCGGGCACACCGGTGACGCTCGCCCGGGCTCGCGGCGGCCTCGGGGAGATCGCGCGCCGTGCGGGTGACCTCGGGACGGCCCGGCGCTGGTACTCCGCGGCGCTCGCCCTGGCCGCCGACCCGGTGACCGGCGGCGAGACCCGCATCCGCGTCCACACCGGCTTCGGCTGGACGGCGGCCGCCGAGGGCCGCCTGGACGAGGCGACCGAGCTGCACCAGGAAGCGCTGGCCACGGCCCTGGAACACGCGAACCTGCCCGGCGCGGCCCAGGCGATCGAAGGGCTGGCCGGGGTGCTCGCCGGGCGGGAGGAGGACGAGCGGGCCGCGTTCCTGCTCGGCGTGGCGGTCGGGCTGCGCGGCGCGC
Organism: Amycolatopsis sp. NPDC003861; assembly: GCF_053605405.1. Classification (NCBI taxonomy): domain Bacteria; kingdom Bacillati; phylum Actinomycetota; class Actinomycetes; order Pseudonocardiales; family Pseudonocardiaceae; genus Amycolatopsis; species Amycolatopsis sp. NPDC003861. The sequence continues at coordinate 11,584 of NZ_JBSGJD010000078.1, read as the reverse complement.
CCGTTACCAGGGACGCCGACGTCGCCGGCGTGGCCGACCGCGTCCGGGCCCGCATCGGCGCCCCGGCCTACGCCGAGGCGTTCGACCGAGGCCGGGAAATGCCGCCCGAGCAGGCCGTCGAGGAGGCCGGTCAGCGGCGGTTCGCGCTCGGTTCGTGAACGGTCAGCGGCCCCGCCGAAGCTTCGGGGCATGACGAAGCACATCCTGATCTCCGGCGCCAGTATCGCCGGCCCCGCCCTCGCCTGGTGGCTGCACCACCACGGCTTCCAGACCACCGTCGTCGAACGCGCCCCGAGTCTGCGCGAAGGCGGCTACAAGGTCGACATCCGCGGCGTCGCGGTCGACGTCGTCCGCCGGATGGGCCTGCTGGAGCAGGTCCACGCGGCGAGCACCGACATGCGCGGCGCGGCGTTCGTGAACAAGCGCGGCAAGCAGATCGCCACCCTCGACGCGGACACGTTCGGCTTCCGCCACGGCGACGACACCGAAATCCTGCGCGGCGACCTGGCCCGCATCCTCTACGACGCCACCCGCTCGCACACCGAGTACGTCTTCGGCGACTGGATCACCGGCCTCGACCAGGGACCCGACGGCGTCAAGGTGACGTTCGCCCACGGCGAGCCCCGCCGGTTCGACCTGGTGGTGGGGGCGGACGGCCTGCACTCCGGCGTCCGCGCGCTGGCGTTCGGCCCGGAGGAGGACCACCTGCGCCGGTTCGACGCCTACATCTCGATCTCGACGGTGCCCAACACGTTCGAGCTGGACCGCTGGGAGCTCCTGCATTCGGCGGCGCCGGGCAGGATGGTCAACGTCTACAGCACGGCACGGGCGGACGACGCGAAGGCGGCGTTCTGGTTCACCGCACCGCCGCTGCCATACGACCGCCGGGACGTCGGCGGCCAGAAGGACCTGGTCGCGGACCGCTTCGCCGGCCTCGGCTGGGAAATCCCGGAGCTGCTCTCGGCCATGCGCGAAGCGGACGACTTCTACTTCGACCCGGTGTGCCAGATCGTCATGGACCGCCTGTCGACCGGCCGCGTGACCCTCCTCGGCGACGCGGGGTACTGCCCGTCCCCGGCGTCGGGCCAGGGCACGAGCCTGGCCCTGGCGGGCGCGTACGTCCTGGCGGGCGAGCTGGCCTCGGACTTCTCCGAGGCGCTGCCCCGCTACGAAACCTTGATGCGGCCGTTCATCGAGAAGAACCAGGCGCTGGCGAAGACGGCGTTGCGCGGGATCATCCCGCAGTCGCGGGCGTTCGCGTGGTTCAACACCCGGATGATCAAGCTGATGCCGTACCTGCCGGGCCGCAACCGCGTCCTGGAGCAGATGTCCCGCCCGATCCGGGAAGCGGCGAACGCCTTGGAACTGCCGGACTACGCGGCTAGTGCAGCGGATCGTGGCCCCAGTTCATGAGCGAGTGCCGCCAGGTGGTGTCCTTGACGTCGCCCGAGGGGCGCTGGGCCAGGTGCCGGTGGACGTAGCCGACGACCTTGCGCATGTGGGCGAGGTCGTCGCCGGTGAGTTCGTCCTTCTTCTTCCGCAGGATCTCCACGATCCGGCGGCCGGACCGGTGCCCGATCGACTCGGCGTCCTTGTGCTGCCCGGCGGCCTTCGACTCGTCGGTGCCGAGCCAGTCGTCGAGCTGCTTGGCGGTCATGTTGACGCTGTCGCCGAACTCGCGGCGGGTTTCTTCGTCGTCCATTCCGGACGGGTACCCGCTGCGGCCGCGCAGCACGCAGGTCAGCATCGGGAGGGTGAACTCGCCGTCCGCCGTTTCCGGTTCCCGCGCGAGGAAGGCCCGGATCCGGCCGAGGGTGTTCTCGCGCTCCGGTGGCGGCATGACCAGGACACCCGCCCGGGTGGCCAGCGCCGCCACCAGGGAGCCGGCGGTACGGCGCTGTCCGTGCGGGAATCCGGCGCGTTCGGGGGCACCGAACCGGGGCGGGAGGACTTCGGCCGTTTCGGCGCGCCAGCCGGTGGGCGTGTCCCGCGGGCCGATCACCGCGCTTCCGCCGGCGCGCGCCAGCCTGGCCACCCAGCCGACCCGGTCGTCCACGACGTTCCACAGCCCGGCGAGGACGCCGCCCGGCACGAGGACCCGGGCGATCTCGGGGCCCGCGACCGCCATGTCGAACCAGTGCAGGGCGTTGCCGGCCACCACCGCGTCGACGGACGCGTCCGGCAGCGGGATCGCCTCGGCGTGGCCCGGCCGGGCACGGACGTCCGGCAGGGTGCGGCGCAATTCCGCCAGCATGGCCGGGTCGGGCTCGACCGCGGTCACGGCGAAACCCAGGGCCACCAGCGTGGCGGTCAGCTTGCCGGTCCCGGCGCCGAGGTCGAGCACCCGGCGGCCCGGTGCCGGGTCGAGCGCCCAGCGCACCGCGGCCTCGGCGTAGTCCGGGCGGTGTTCGGCGTAGGCGGCCGCCGCCGCGCCGAACGACGTGGCGTGCCGGCGTCGCTCCACACGATCACCGTATCGGTTGGCCGGCGGCGGTGGTGAGCCGGCGAATCCGGGGTACCCCTCCCGCCATGACCAAGGAATTCAAGAAGGGCGACCGCGTCAAGTGGGACGCCGGCAACCAGAGCTCCGTCGGCACGGTCGAGGATAAGATCACCAAGGACACCCACGCCGGCAAGCGGGACGTCAAGGCGTCCCCCGACGACCCGCAATACCTCGTCCGCAGCGAGAAATCCGGCAAGACCGCCGTCCACCACCCGGACAAGCTGCACAAGGCCTAACGCGCCGCCTTGACCTTCTCCGCGACCTCCACCAGCTCCTCCTTCGGCCGCACCCGCCAGTCGGCGCTCAGGACGAAGCCGTCGCCGGCGAACCGGGGGATCACGTGCAGGTGGACGTGGGGGATCTCCTGGCCCGCCGCCTTGCCGTCGGCCAGGAACAGGTTGATCGCCTCGCACGGCAGGTCCGTGCGCCGCAACGCCGCCGCCAGTTCCTGGGCGATGGTGAACATCCGCGCGCCCGCGGGAGCCGGGAGCGAAGCGAGGTCCGCGTGGTGGGCGCGGGGGAGGACCAACAGGTGCCCGGTCGTGACCGGGCGCAGGTCGACGATCGCGACGAACTCGTCGTCCTCGTGCACGAACGCGGCCGGGGCCTGACCCGAGCCGATGGCGCAGAAAACGCATTCTCCGGACGCCGTGGTCGCCGGCATGCGGCGGAGTTCAGCCATGCGGGTGACTCTAACGACCACCGAGCCAGTTCTGCAGGGCCCACCACGACCGCACGGCGTCGAGGACGCGGCCGCCGCTGTTCTCGGCCAGGGCCACCGGGGTGAGCTCGGCCAGCCGGTCGAGGCGGTAGCGGACCGTGTTCGGGTGCAGGTGCAGCGCTTCGGCCGTGGTCCGCAGGCGCTGGCCGTGGTCCAGGTAGGCCAGCGCCGTCGCGGCCAGCTCTCGGTGGAACGCGTTCGCGGGGTCGAGGGCGCCGAGCAGGCCGCCCGTGAGCAGGTCCGCCAGCAGCGGCTGCGCCGCCAGGGCGACTTCGCTCGCCAGCGCGGTCAGGTCGTGGTGGCCGGGCCCGGCGATCCGCGCCGCCGCCGTGCAGAGGCGGTGCACCTCCGGCAGTTCGGGCAGCGCCACCGGAGGCGCGACGACCAGCACCACACCGTCGGCCGGCGAAACCCCGGCGGGCGGGCGCGCCGCCAGGCCGGTGAGCCGGCCCTCGACCAGCCCGTACACCCCGCCGAACTCCAGCAGCGCCTGTTCGAGCGTGCGCGCCCGCGCCGGGTCACTGACATCGGACACCACGCAGGAGTAACGGCCTTCGGGGCGCAACCCCGCCCGCCGCAGTTCCTCCGGCGTGGGCGGGTGCCCGGCGAGGAGCAGGGTGCGCAGGAGCTGGGTCCGCGCGTCCCGCACGGTTCGTGACAGCTGCAGCTCGGCGGCGTGGTAACCCTTGACGATGTGCCGTTCCAGCGCGCCGGTGTAGCGCTCGGCGTCGAGCACGGTTTCGAGGATGACGTCGTCGGGCAGGCCCGCGGCCCGGGCGCGTTCGACGGCGAAACGCGCCGCGAGCGTCCGGCCGGCCTGGACCCCGCGCAGCAGGTCGGTGAGCGGGACACCCTGGGCGGCCCGATCGGCGCCGAGCGCCTCGGCGGTCGTGTAGTCGGCGCTGTCGGGGTTCGTGGTGGCGCGCAGCGCGGCCGAGAGCAGGAACCGGACGTGCCGCCGGTTCTCCGCCTCCGGCAGCCGCGCGACCTCGGGCGACTGGTCCCGTGCGGCCTTCACCAGCTCGTCGACGACGGCGTCATCGGCGGCCATCGCGTCGAGCACCTGCCGGAGCAGCGGCGAGGCCGGCACGGCACCCTCCCGTTGTGGCAGGGCCACAACACCGCGTCCGCGATGTTGGGCGAGCGGCCCTACCGGAGCGGCTCCGGTGGCCGGTTATCGTGACAATACCGGACAGTAACCTCGTTTCTCCGCCAAATCCACCGCACCTCTTCACTGCCGAAAGGTGTCTCCTCGTGCGCAAACCCCGTCGGAAGCGGTCTTACTTATCCCGCCTGGCCTGCCTCACCGCGTCCGTCGCCCTGCTGGCGACCGGGGCCGCGGTGCCGGCGACCGGCGCGGCGGCGCTGCGGGAGGTGATGTTCGTCGGCAACAACTGGGAAGGCACGGCGGACGTCATCCAGTCCCGTGGCTCGTTCGCCCGGATCGCGCGGGTGAACATCATCCCGGACAAGGACGCACGGCTGACGGAGATCTACCTCAACCCGATCAAGCTGGCCTTCTTCCTCGGCATCCGCAACGGGCCCGGCGAAGGGCACGACCAGTTCGTCGACGACATGTACACCACCCCGGACGGCTCGTCGGTGGTGGCGTCGCGGCCGAGCTTCGCCGACGTCGTCTCGATCAACCTGACGACCGGCCGGATCAACTGGCGCTTCCCGGTGTCGGGCTTCCGTTCCGACCACATGGCGGTGTCGCCGGACGGCCGCCGCGTCGCGGTCTCCGCGTCGACGTCGAACACCGTGCACGTGCTGGACATCGTCACCGGGCAGCAGCTCGGCTCGTTCGCCACCGGGGACAAACCGCACGAGAACGTGTTCACCGACGGCGGCCGCTCCCTCTGGAACATGTCGATCGGCGAGGTCAACACCGACCTCGACGACCCGGGCTGGGACTTCACCAAGGGGGACCGGCGGATCACCGTGGTCGACGCCGCGACCTTCCGCCAGGTCAAGGTGATCGACATGCGCCAGCGGCTCGACGCCTTCGGCCGCAGCGACCTCTCGGACGCCGTCCGGCCGGTCGCGTTCACGCCGGACGGGTCGAAGCTGTACTTCCAGGTGTCGTTCTTCAACGGTTTCGCCGAGTACGACGTGGCCACCGACAAGATCACCCGGATCAAGGAACTGCCGAAGAACCCGGCCACCAGCGACGACCGCAAGACCTTCGTCAACGACTCCCGCCACCACGGCATGTCGATGAACCCGGCGGGCACCAAGCTCTGCATCGCCGGAACGATGGACGACTACGCGACGGTCGTCGACCGCACGACGCTGCAGCAGGGCACCCTCGTCCCGGCGGCGAAGCCGTACTGGGCCACGGTGAGCGGCGACGGCCAGGCGTGCGTGATCTCGGAAGCCGGCGCCGACCAGGTGACGGCGATCGACTTCGCGACGGGGCAGAAGCTCGTCTCGGTCCCGGTGGGCGACCACCCGCAGCGGGTCCGGATCGGCCACGTGCCGGACGGCTGGACGGGCCCCACGGGTTCCTGACCTTCAGGAGACGGCGAAGGCCGCGGTCAGCCAGCCGCGGACTTCGTCGTCCACATCGGACACCGCGCGCAGGCTCAGCCTGTGCCCGACCCGTGGCCCGCTCGCCCAGCTCGCCGGGGCGATGCGGGCCGTCTCCACCGGCCGGGGCAGCCACAGGTACACCAGCACGTCCCGGGAGCGCGGGCGCAGCTCCGCCAGCTTCCGGTCCCGCTTCAGGAACACCCCGACCTTGACGGCGTCCTCGTGGACGTCGCCGAGGGTGCGCAGGTGGCCGAGCACCGCGTCGTAGACCGCGCGCTGCCACGGTGGCTTGCCCGCGAACGTCTGCTCGACCGTGCCGCCGGGGACGCACGTGTGGCCCTGGCCCGCGCGGGCGAACTCGCGGTCGCAGCGGGGGCACGTCCAGCGGGTCGGCATGCCGTCCAGGATGGCACTCACAGCGCGGCCGGACCGAGCGCCGGGATGGTCGCCGCCGCGTGGACCAGCTGGCGGGCCGCCTTGGCCGCGGCCTTGCGCTGGGACGGTGGCAGCTTGGCCAGCAGCGCCCCCAGTGCGGCCTGCCGCCGCTCGAGCATGCGCGCCACGATCTGGTGCCCGGCTTCGGTCACCTCCAGGGTGACGACGCTGCGGTTGCCCGGGCTGCGGCCGCGGGCCACGTACCCGAGGCCTTCGAGCCGATCCGCCAGCCGCGTCACCGAGGACGCGTTGACGCCCATCGCCGCCGCCAGCTGGGAGCTCGGGACGCGGCCGAGGCGGTCGAGGACCAGCAGCAGCCGCGACTGCGGGAACGACACCTCCGGCGGGGCCGCGTGCGCGCACTCCCACGCGATCCCGACCAGGACCACGGTGAGGCCGTCGAGGGCGGCCACGTCCGGGTCGCCGCCCGGGGCCGCTTCTTCGTGGTGGGGTTGCATGCCGCAATACTTGCCAATCGCAAGAGCATCGGTCAAGATGGACATCCCCGGCGCTCGCCGGGTGTGTCCGGCCGTATCGGCCATCCTTCTGTTTCTGCTGTCTTAAGCGCGCCTGAACGATGATTCCGTTGGCTCGCAAGAAAAATTCCTCGGATTTCGCTGAACCTCCCCGCGACGGCTTCCGTGTACCCCGTACCCGCACTGTCGTCAGAAGGAGGAATCATGCCGGATCACCGTGGCATGACGGGCCGCGCCAAGGCCCGGACCGCGCTGGTCGTCGTGGCCACGCTCGCCGTGGTCGGCGTGGGCTCGGTCATGGTGCTGCAGGCCAGCGCCCAGACCTCGCCCGGCTCGACGCAGGCGCAGGTCCCCGCCTACGGCCAGGACATGGCCGGCATGCAGATGGGCTCGGCAGGCGAAGCCGCCGCCACCGGTCCGGTGACCGGCGCCGGGCCGGTGACCGAGCTCGACAAGACGTTCCTGGTCAAGGTCCGCCAGGCCGGGCTGTGGGAAATCCCCGCCGGCTCCCTGGCACAGACCCACGCCAGCAGCGAACAGGTGAAGCGCGCCGGGCTGCACCTGCTGGACGGCCACTCGCGCCTGGACCAGCTCGTGCGCGAAGACGCGAAGATGCTCGGGGTGACGCTGCCCGACCAGGCCAGCCCCGAGCAGCAGGGCTGGGTCCGCCAGCTGACCGCCGCCCAGGGGCTCGAGTTCGACAAACTGTTCGCGAACCTGCTCCGCTCGTCGCACGGCAAGATCTTCGCGACCATCGCCGAAGTCCGCGCCGGCACGCAGAACGACGTCATCCGGCGGCACGCGCGGCAGGCGAACCAGACGGTGATGGACCACATGGAGGTGCTCGAGGACACCGGGCTGGTCGACGCCAAGACGATCGAAGAGGTCGCGAAGGCGGTGACCCCTCCGTCGAAGTGACGCACCGGGAGCCGCCCGCCGGGGATCCGGGCGGCTACCGGGCCGGCGGCACGATGCCGTACTCGTGGATCTTGCGGTAGATCGTCGCCCGGGAGATGCCGAGCAGCTTCGCGGCCCGGACCTTGTTGCCGTCCGCGTCCTCCAGGCACCGCACGATGGCGTCCCGCTCGATCGACTCGAAGCGGTTCAGCGGCCGCCGGGTCACCGCGTGGAACTCCGCCGGGAGGTCGCCGGGGCGGATGGTGCCGGCGCGGCGGCGCTGAGCGACCGTGCGCAGCACCTGGTGGAGCTGGCCGGTGTTGCCCGGCCACTCCGCCCGCATCAGCAGGTGCAGTGCCGCGGCCGAGCAGGTCAGCCGGCCGCCGTAGCCGAGCTTGCTCAGCACCAGCGGGACGAGTTCGGCGAGGTCTTCGACGTGGTGGCGCAGCGGCGGCACCCGCACCGTCCGGGGGAAGAACTTCAGCAGCTCGGCCAGCGCCGGTTCGGTCTCGGCCTCCGGCACGAGGGTGACGACGACCCAGGGCGGGCTCGGCTCCTCGCGCAGGGTCCGCAGGACCGCCGCCAGCGCGCCGGCCGCCGGGGCCGCCAGCCGGTCCGCGTGCCGGATCACCAGCGTGCGGATCGGGGCTTCGGCGTGCTCGCGCGGCAGTTCGGCCCAGTCCGGCCCGGCCGCCGCGTCGATGGTGAGCAGCCGGGCCGCCGGGTGGTGGCGCTGGTGCAGGCCCTTGGCCAGGGTCAGCTTGCCGGTGCCGGGCTCGCCTTCGAGCGCGACCCACTCGCCGCGCTGGTGGCCGGAGTCGAGGTCGTGCCCGCAGCGCAGCCACAGCGGTGCCGAGCCGACCACACCCGGCAGGTACATCGGCAGCATCGGCGTCGAGACGGCCAAGGTCTCCTCGGCCTCGATCAGCTTCACCGACAGCACGCCGCCCGCGGTCTCGGCTTCGCGCCGGCCCGCAACCCGGCGGCACAGCACCCGGACCCGCAACCCGCTGGACAGCGACAGGGTCGCGGGCGTCCGGCGGCCCTCGGCCAGCGCCTCGGTGGCGTGGCCCAGCAGCACCGACTGGTCGGCCGGGTCGAGCAGCTGCCGCGCCCGGTCGTTCATCATCACGATGTCTTCGTTGAACGCCAGCACGATGCCCGTCCACCGGCGGCAGGTCTGCAGGTAGGCCTGGAACAGCAGCATCTCCCGCAGGTCGCTGTGGCGCAGCAGGGCCTGGCGGATCTGCTCGGCCGTCGAGCGGGCCAGCGCGACGAGCAGGCCGCCGGCGTCCTTGTACCAGCAGGTGAGGTCGACGGCGCCGACCTTCTTGCCGGAGATCGGGTGGTGGATCGGCACCCCGGCGCAGGCCAGGTTCTCCAGGTGCTCGGCGTAGTGCTCGTGGCCGAACACCGTCGTCGGGCGGCCGTCCTCCAGCGCGGTGCCGATGCCGTTCGTGCCGACGGACTGCTCGCCGTAGCTGAACCCGGGCACCAGCTCGACGCGCTCGAGGTGCCGGGCCAGGTCGGCGTCCCCGGTCCGCTGGGTGAGCACGACCCCGCCGGGGTCGGTGAGGATGAGGCTGATCGGCTGGCCCTCGAACTGCTCGCCCAGCTTCTCCAGCACCGGTTCGGCGCCGCGCATGAGCGGGATGTCGAGGTTCTGGTCGCCGAGGTAGAGCGGGTCGATCCGGTCGGCCTCGACCTGGAACTCCCGCGACCGCCGCCACGAGGCGAGGATCGTCGGCCGGACCGTGTCCGCGGGAACCGTCTCCGCGGTCAGGAACCGCACGCGGGTGCGGGCGAGTTCGTCGTCGGCGACCAGTGTGCCGGGCGCGATCTCGTCCACGTGACCTCCCGTAGTGACGCCCGTCCAGAGTAAGCGCGCGGGGGTGGCGGCGGTGTCTCAAATTGAGACGCTCCGGGCCGCGGAGCAGCGGTGCCATGGAGTCATGGCCGCCGAAACGTACAACCCGTGGACGATCGTCAACCTGGTCTTCACCCACCTGGCCGAGCAGGGGCTGCACCCGACGCTGGGCGCCGCGGGCGACCCCGGCGAGCCCGCCGCCGCGCTGCTGCGCGCGTTCGGGATCGTCCCGGCGGCCGAAGGGGACGCCCGGGTGCGGGCCGGCGTCCACGACGAGCTGGCCGCGTTGCGCGCGCGGCTGCTCGACACGCCGCCGGGCCGCGGTTCTGTCTCAGATTGAGACCCGCGGCCACCGCGTGGGCCCGCCTAATGGTCAACGCCGGGCCGGCGAGCCGTGAATAAGGAGTGAGCCATGAGTCGCCAGAGTGTGGCGAAAGCCCACCAGAAGATCCAGGAACTGTCGTGGGAACCGGCGTACCACACCCCGGTTTCGCACTACGGCACCGACTACACCTTCCGGAAGGCCAAGAAGAAGGACCCGTTGAAGCAGGTCCTCCGCTCGTACTTCCCGATGCAGGAGGAAAAGGACCACCGGGTCTACGGCGCCGAGGACGGCGCGATCCGCGGCAACATGTTCCGCCAGGTCCAGGAACGCTGGCTGGAGTGGCAGAAACTGTTCCTGTCGATCATCCCGCTGCCGGAGATCTCCGCCGCGCGGGCGATGCCGCTGCTGTTCCGCACGGTCCCGAACCCGGAACTGCACAACGGCCAGGCGATCCAGATGATCGACGAGGTCCGCCACTCGACGATCCAGCAGAACCTCAAGCGCCTGTACATGCAGAACTACATCGACCCGGCGGGCTTCAACTCGAGCCTGCGCAACTTCCAGAACGACTACTGCGGCACCATCGGCCGCCAGTTCGCCGAAGGCTTCATCACCGGGGACGCCATCACCGCGGCGAGCATCTACCTGACCATCGTCGCCGAAACGGCGTTCACGAACACGCTGTTCGTCGCCATGCCCGCCGAAGCCGCCGCGAACGGCGACTACCTGCTGCCCACGGTGTTCCACTCCGTCCAGTCCGACGAATCGCGCCACATCAGCAACGGCTACGCGACCCTGCTGATGGCGTTGTCCGACGAAAGCAACCACCAGCTGCTCGAACGGGACCTGAGGTACGCGTGGTGGAACAACCACGCCGTCGTCGACGCCGCGATCGGTACGTTCATCGAATACGGCACCAAGGACCGCCGCAAGGACCGCGAAAGCTACGCGGAAATGTGGCGCCGCTGGATCTACGACGACTACTACCGCTCCTACCTGGTCCCGCTGGAGAAGTACGGGCTCGTCATCCCGCACGACCTGATCGAGGAAGCCTGGAACCGGATCTGGAACAAGGGCTACGTCCACGAAGTCGCGCAGTTCTTCGCCACCGGGTGGCTCGCCAACTACTGGCGCATCGACCCGATGACCGACGAAGACTTCGAGTGGTTCGAGTACAAGTACCCGGGCTGGTACGACAAGTACGGCAAGTGGTGGGAGAACTACAACCGCCTCGCGACGCCGAACGGGCACCACCCGATCGTCGCCGAGAACGTCGACTACGTGTACCCGCACCGCTGCTGGACCTGCATGGTGCCGTGCCTGATCCGCGAGGACATGGTGGTCGACCAGGTCGACGGCCAGCACCGGACGTACTGCTCGGAGACCTGCCGCTGGACCGACGCCGAGGCGTTCCGGCCCACCTACCAGGGCCGCAACACCCCGAACATGGGCCAGCTGGTCGGCGCCCGCGAGTGGGAGACGCTCTACCACGGCTGGAACTGGGCCGACGTCGTCTCCGACATGGGCTTCGTCCGCGACGACGGCAAGACCATGGTCGCCCAGCCGCACCTGGACCTCGACCCGAAGAAGATGTGGACGCTCGACCACCTGCGCCGGATGCCCGAGGTGCAGTCGCCGAACGTGCTGCTCAACCAGATGACCGACGAGCAGCGCGCCGCGTTCGTGGCCGACTACAACCGCCAGGGCCCGGCCGGGCGCCCGGCACCCCAGGCCTGACCCGCTCACCGGTCGTGAGTGGTAAGGCGGGTTAGTAAAACCCAGAAAACAAAAAAAACCCCAACCACCAAAAAAGGGGAAAAAAAAAAGA